>JAAFIU010000232.1 GCA_013298805.1 Cytophagales bacterium
AACGTTAAATATATAAGAAAATGTGTTAATTAAGGGTCATTTAAAACTATCATATTTCGTCATAGGTTCCTTAGTGAATCTCATAATTAGTATTACAAAAAATATTTAGAAATGGTGATATTTTTTGTTGGTATGAGAACATTACCCATTACCCATACCAACAAAAAAATATTATTTTTTGAGTACATTTGCTAAATTCTCAATAGAATCTTTGAATTTACCACCAGCAACATAGGCTAATTCAACAATACTCTTCTGTATTTTACACACTTTTGTAAAATACAGGATGATAGCCAATAGGTTAATTTTGTGGTTAAATATCTGATAATCAAGTATTTATCAATATTTTAAATCCCTTCTAAACCCAGAATTATCCTATGTAATTTACGGTATTTGTTGGGTTTATATCAGCACACTTTCTAACTCTCCCTTCCACTTGATAAATCCATCAATTAGCTCTGAATAATCGTGATAAATTCTTCTAAAAGGTTCGTCAGCGGAATTGATGTAAGCGGTTTTGCCCTGTACCTTTATGACGTTAATTATATCTTCCACTTTCCTCAAAGCCAATTTTAATGTTTTGACATCTTTGATAATATGCCAAATGTACGTGGCTTCTTGGGTATCAAGTGTTTCCCAAATAATATGATATTTTTTATCCCCTTCAATCAAAAATAAAAAGGAAAATGGTTTGTGAACAAACCGTAATTTCATAGTCGTATGAGAATGTTTACTTGATAAAAAGCGAAGGTGTTTGTAGTGTTTTGTTTTTGAAATGGTCAGTAAATCCTCGAAAAGTTCTTTATCATTTTGGTAAAAAGGATTTGCATTCAAGGGTTCATTAGAAAAAGTATCGAAGTATTCATCCATCGTAAAAATACTTTTATTGATTTCTACCGAAATTTTCTTCTTTGTAGTTGCTTTCACGAATTCAAATTTCACGTTTTCAATCAACGCTTTATTGATTTTAGCAATTTCAGGGGACTCTACACGAATAGGTTTCACCACATTATCAATAATTTCAAGTAATACACTTACTTCAATCTTTTTGGTATTGAGAGCATTGGCAAAATAATTTTTGACCGCATCGAACTCTTCTCTAATTTCCTCATTAAGTATGGTTAGTTCAATGGATTTATTAACTCCTTTAAATTTCTTATCGAATGAAACGCAACCAAACTTAAAACGCACATCTTTTAAAGGAATGAAAAACGTTTCTTTAATTTTTCGTACAATTGGTTTTGGTGGCACAATAAGTTGAGATGAAGGATAGTCTATACTTTCTATCACCCTTTGCACAGGAGGTGAATAGTTAATTGGTTTTGTACCATTTAACGTTTTCAAGAGTCCATCCGTGCTAATATTTTTAAAAACGATGTTTTCGATAAGGTTTAATCTATTCTCTAAACTCATTTGATTTTCCGAAAATTCAGTTTCGCCAATGTGGTACGAAACCACATCAACATATAATTTATGCTTTTCTTCATCGTAGTTCAAGACTCTTATCGTCCAAAAAGCTAATGAGTAAAAAGATTTCTGTATTGCGACAGAAGGTAAGTTCATTTGCTCGAAGGTCAGGTATTTTTCTATTGTCAAATAAGCCTTATCCTTTAAAAAAACAATTTTAAGTAGTTGTCCCTTCATGATTTTATTCTTCAGTTATTAAGTGATTTAATTGAAGTAACTTCGATGCAATCTCTGCATTTATGATTGTTAATTCTCCATCCGAAATGCTTTTAAAGTTACTTTTAATTATCCATTGATTTTAGCGTATAATTACCTAATCTTAACCGTTTAATAAATCTGATTTACTCCCTTATTTGCTTAACAATCAATCCCTTTCGATATTTGTTTTATGAATGATGATTGTCAATCATTGTCAAGAACTATAAGATTAGTCTATTGAAATCCATTTAAAATTGCAGTCCCCAAGTTTCCGAAATATCTCCATGAAAACAACCACTATCAAACCTGATAAATTTCTACGTCCTACCCACCGTAAACAAGAAATTTCTTCTGAAATACTCCATGATTTCAAGCAGAGACTAAACACTTTTTTAGGCAATATTCACGAGCCAAGCCGTGAGGGTAAACAAGAAACGGACCTTCGTGATTTCTTGAATGATGCCTTATACAAAGGCAAATTTTACATCAATAAAAAGGAAACGATTGATTGGGCGATTCATAACGGAACGGATGCTAAAAGCAAAGTTGCCGTATTAATTGAGGTGAAGAAGACGGCTGAAAAAACGGATATGTTCACCGAGGAAAAGCCCAACGTGAAAGCTCTGCACGAATTGATTTTGTATTATCTCCGTGAACGAATCGAACATAATAACCATGAAATCAGGTACTTAATTGCGACCAATTGCCACGAGTGGTATTTTTTCAATGAGCTGTGGTTTAACGAAAATATCTTTACGACTAAACTCAAAAAGACCTACCAAGATTGGAAGTTATCGGGACACGGCACGGATGATTTTTATAAACTTCATGCGAAATCTTACCTCGAAACCCTCGAAAAACCCATAGAGTTCTGTAGATTGGATTTTCGAGATTATACCAAGGCGAGTGATAAAAAACTTTCAGAATTATACAAAATCCTTTCGCCTGAACATTTGCTGAAACAAGAAATTGCCAACGATGCTAACAAACTCAACAAGCCGTTTTACAACGAATTACTGTATCTGATTGGCATTGAAGAACGCAAGGACGACAAGAGCAACAAGAAAATTATTGAGCGTTTATTGCCAGCCCATCGGAAAGAAGGTTCGTTGCTCGAAAATACCATTGAACAACTCGACACTAAAAACGCCCTTGCCAAAGTGCCGAACTTGGAAAGTTATGGCGACACCGAAGAGGAACAAAAATATAGTATAGCCCTTGAATTGTGCATTACATGGCTTAACCGTTTGTTATTCCTCAAATTATTGGAGGGACAACTCGTTAAATACCATAATGGCGACCGCAAATATCGTTTCTTAACGAGCGATAGAATCAATGATTTTGATGAATTGGGCGAATTATTCTTTGGCGTATTGGCAAAACGTCCAACCGAACGCAAGCCATCGGTGCAACAAAAATTTGGTGATATTCCGTATTTGAATAGCTCTCTTTTTGAAGAAACGGTTTTGGAAAATAGCGTTTTGAGCGTTGAAATCCTCAAAGACCGTTTAGAATTACCACTTTTTGGCAATACCGTTTTGAAAGATACCAACGGAAAAATCCGAAAAGGCGAAGTAAAAACGCTGAAATACTTGCTTGATTTCTTGGATTCCTACGATTTCGGCTCAAAAGATGAAAAGGAAGTTGCCGCAGCCAAAAATACCGAAGCTGTCAATCACGACAGAACCATTAATGCAGCCGTGTTGGGCTTGATTTTTGAAAAACTGAACGGCTACAAAGACGGCAGTTTCTTCACGCCTTCGTTCATCACGATGTATATGTGCCGTGAAACGCTCAGACGGGCGGTTGTACAGAAATTTAATGAAGCCCAAAGTCTTCATTGTCGGGATTTTGCGGAATTGAAAGACCATTTAGACGATGATTATAAGAAGCCTGAAAAACGAAAATCTTACAACGATTTATTAAATTCAATCCGAATTTGTGACCCAGCCGTGGGTTCTGGACACTTTTTGGTTTCGGCTCTCAATGAAATGATAGCCATCAAAGCGGAACTCAAAATATTGCAGCACCCCAACGGCACCAGGTTGAAGGGTTACGAAATATCGGTAGAAAACGATGAGTTAATCGTTTGGGAAGAAGACACTCAAAAGGATTTTCAGTACAAAATCGGACAGGCGGGGAAACCCTTTCAAGAATTACAGATTGTACAAGAAACCCTTTTTCACGAAAAGCGTACTATCATCGAGAATTGTTTGTTTGGCGTGGACATTAACCCAAAATCAGTTTCTATTTGCCAGCTACGTTTGTGGATTGAACTCTTAAAAAATGCCTTCTACACGCCCGAAAGCAATTATTTATACCTTGAAACCCTGCCGAATATTGACATTAATATCAAAACTGGTAATAGTTTGGTGAGTCGTTTTGGCTTAGATGCTGATTTGAGCAAGGTTTTACGGAGCATTAAATACACGGTAAATCAATATCGTGGTTTTGTGAATGACTACAAAAATGCCGAGAATAAAGAACAGAAAAGAGGACTTCAAAAAATCATTGATAACATCAAAAGTAATTTCAGAACGGAGATTGCCAAATATTCAAATCCCAAAATCGTACAGCTTCAAAAACTCAAAGAAGAATTGTATGTACGCTTTGAAGGTAACGCCCTTTTTGGAACGCAACTCAACGCAAAACAGAAAGTAGAAAGAGATAATTTATCTAAAAAAATAGAAAGTCTTAGCAATGAAATTAAGGACAGTATTGATTCTCCCATTTTCAGAAATGCTTTTGAATGGCGTTTTGAGTTTCCCGAAGTGCTGGACGACAACGGTAATTTTATGGGTTTTGATTTGGTGGTTGGAAATCCGCCATATTTAACGGGAGGCTCTGTAAAAGATACCATGAAGTATTTTAAAGACTCCTACAAAACGGCTTAGTATCAAGTAGATTTGTATCTTTTATTCATGGAAAAAGCTACTACCTTACTTCAAAAAGAAGGTCATATTAGCTTAATTACACCTAATTCATGGCTCAAAAATTTGATGATGTCAGATTGTAGAAATTATATTTTGAAAAATTACAATCTCATTTCCATTAATCCCAATATTTCAAATGCTTTTGAAGAAGCATCGGTTGACACCCTAATTTATGTAGCAAGTAAGAAAGAGGAAACAGAAGCCTTAAATGATAATGAGATTTTAATTTGGGGTTTTGAAAAAGGCGTAATTGAATCCAAAAATACTATTCCTCAAAGTCGTTTTTCAGCGAATGAAAAGTTTGTTTTTGATGTAGAAGTAGATGAAAGTACCAGCTATATTTTGCAAAAAACAAGAAATAATGTTACAGTTTTATCAGAATTGTACGAAATTACAAGAGGAATAAACCCCTACGATGCTCTACGTGGACAATCAAAAGAGACAATTGAAAATCGTGCTTATCATGCAAATTTCAAGAAAGACGATACATTTGTTCCGCAAATAAGAGGGAAACATACTCAAAAATATTTTTATGAATGGGATGGTAAGGACTATATTAGTTACGGCAATTGGCTTGCAGCACCGAGAGACGAGAAGTTTTTTAAAGGGGATAGAATTGTATTCAGAGAGATTTTAGGAGTCCATAACTTTGTTTGTACTGTTGTAAGTGAAGATATAAAAATTGACCGAAGCCTTTACATTGCTATTCCGAAGGCAGAGACTACGGTTGATGTTAAATTCATTCAAGCTCTTCTTGGCTCTAAACTTTTAGCTTGGTCTTTTCGCTTAGAGAAAAATGAATTTGATGCACTCTTTCCAAAAATTCGATTGGAAGAATTTAAAAAATTACCCATAAAAATCACTCATAACCAAACTCCCTTCATCGAAAAAGTAAATCAAATTTTAACCCTAAAAAAAGCCAATTCCAAAGCCGACACCAGCGAATTAGAAGCCCAAATTGACCGCATGGTTTATGATTTGTATGAATTAACGGAGGAAGAGATTTTGATTGTGGAAGGGAAATAATAGTTTTTAGAGCATTTGGGCGAAAATATCAAACAAAAAAGCAAGCCTTTGGAGCTTACTTTTGTCTATAAAAATCTGGTAAATTTTGCGTTTTAGTTGGAAGAATCCTTGATTTTTTGGATGATTTCCCTAACTTTTTTGAGGGGCATTTTAAAGGCTTTTGCGATGGTATCAGCATTAAGACCCTCTTCCAATAAACCTTTGATATGCTGAAAAGTCGCAAATTCCATTGTTTCTTCTCTGATTTCGTCTGCAATCGTCATGGCAATATTGTTTACATTGTTTGAAACTTGTGTAAAGATAGGAGATAATTTATTTCTTGTCAAGCTAATATCTTTTTGAATATACCGCAGGGAAGTTTTAATAAAATCATCCTGAGAGGCATTATCCAAAGCGTTCAGCCTTTTGACTAAGAACGGCTCTAACTTCATAAAATTATCAGCAGAATCCCGACTGTGCTTCATTAGCATAGTCGTTAGACTAAATAAATCATTTTTAAAATTCTCAATTTGATGGTCTTCTACTCCGCATAAATCAAACAAAAGATAATCGAATTGAGGGATGAAAGAATGCAAACTTTGGTGAGGATTGCCAAAGTAAGCGAGCATAGAAGTTTTTTCCCATTTTGTTTCTCCATTGTAAATCACGATTGAAATAATGACGGAGAGGTCTTTTTTCTGTTTTTGTTCTTCATGCCAAACGTTGGTCATGTATCGCATCAACTGTAAATGGGGGTACTTTTCAGGATTAGATTTGTGTTCAAATAAAACCGATACCAAGGCATCTTGTCCAGCGTATTCAGTTCGATAAACGACATCCGCTAAATGTTCTTTCAGAAGAGCATCGGTAAAAGAGGAATTAACTTTCTCTAATTTGGCGATATTGATTTTGTTACGAATATCGAAGGGGAAAACTTCTTCGATGAAACTTTGGGCAACCTCCAAATGAGAGAAGGTTTCTTTAAAAAACTTGTCGTGGACTTTCCGTTTATTTTGGCTCATGGGAAAGGTAATATTTCGTTAAAATTACGCAAAAACCTGTACCAAAATAACCGTTAAGCCAAAAAGACCGCCTGACGGGAAATAGAGAGCGTTATTAATTAACGTTTAGTGTACCACTGAAATCAGTAGAATTATTCTATATCTGTTTACTAAGTAAAAATCGGAGCTTTGTTCCGATTTTTTATGCTTTAAAATCATATTCTTTCTGCCTACCTGTTGCATCATTTTTTTTAGTAAATTCGCTAAATGAAATTCTTTTCAGTCATATTGTCTTTATACATTCTCATTCTTTCGTGTCTGCCTTGTGGTGATACGGAGGACTGTAAAGTATTG
>JAAFIU010000420.1 GCA_013298805.1 Cytophagales bacterium
TTACATTCAATAAGGATAGTTCTATCACACAATTCTGGAATTTTAAAAATTATCTTTTATTTTTTCACCGCATTTTTTTAGCAATAGGTCTATGGTTCAGCACGACGCCTCAACAATTAAATCCATCATCGAAATAGGTACTATTGCCATGTTGGTTTTTTCTACCACAGTTATTGTGTTAGTGTATATTTTTCATACTCGCCTTGTTAAACAAAAATACGGTTTGTAATGGCTTTAGGTTTTTAAAGAGATATTTATCAATTTTTGCACTACTCATAACGCTACTTTTCTTTCGCTGATTTACAAAAAATCCGTAAAATCTGCGTTACTTGTATCTGTGTAATCTGTGTGCTATAAATCCTTTTTAGAATCCCTAACCCCTAATATATGAATGAGGTAAAAATCATTATTCTTGGTACAGCGGCAATGCTTTTACCTACTACGTCAATTATTATTTTTGTTGTTTTCTATTATCGTCGCCAGCGTTTGCAACGAGAAAAATTAGAATACATTGAAGAACAGCATCGCCAAGAAATGTTAGAAGCCAGCGTTGCCTCACAAGAAAATGTTCGCCGACAAATTGGGGGTGATTTGCACGATGAAATCGGAACACTTCTTTCTGCCACTCGCATGAGCCTTTCGCAAATTACCAAATATAGTGATAATCCTTCCAAACGAGAAAATCTCCTCAATCAAACGCAAGACCTTCTCAACGAAGCACTCAATAATGTTCGTAGAATCTCTAAAGAATTAATGCCCAGTACATTAGACGAATTTGGGCTAATTATCGCCCTTAATGATTTTACCCAAAAAATGACCGAACATACAGGCATAATGGTATGTTTTAGTCATGGAGAATTGGGGGGTAAATTTGATAAAAAAATAGAACTTGCTCTTTACCGAACTGCCCAAGAGTTAGTGAACAATGCCCTCAAGCACGCTCAATCTACCATCATTAATATTACACTTAGCAAAAATAATAATCAATTAATATTACAGGTTTCAGATAATGGAATTGGCTTTGATTTAATAGAAGTAAATCAACCCAACCGAGGTATTGGTATAAAAAATATTGAAAGCCGTATTAGTGTAATCAAAGGACATATTAAATTTGATGTAGAAAAAGGCAAAGGAGCAAGTTTTGAAATTACCGTCCCTCTTTAATGTTATCAAACATCGAATATTCAATTCACCCATTAACACCCAAACCACATGAATAATCAAAAAATTAAAATTGCCATTGCCGACGACCACGCCATATTTCGTCGTGGTATTGTATCACTTTTGCAAAACAATGATGATTTTGAAGTGATTTCTCAAGCAGCCAATGGACAAGAATTAATTGATAATTTAAGAAAAGAACAGCCACACGTCATATTAATGGATTTGCAAATGCCCGTACTTGACGGTATTAGAGCAACGCAACAAATCAAGAAAGAACTTTCGCACATAAAAATTATTATTATCTCCATGCACGACGAAGCCCAATTCGTCTCTCACCTCATGGAACTCGGTGCAAACGGATATTTACTAAAAGATGCCGACCCCGACGAAGTAGAAAATGCCATTTATACCGTTCACAATGAAGACTATTATTATGGGGCATTCCTCCTTAAAGTGATGCACAATAGAATAATAAATAAACCTGTCAAGAAAGTCGTTCCTAATTTTAGCATTCAAATAGAATTGTCAGAACGAGAAATCGAAGTGCTTCAACACATTTGTGAAGGAACAACCGCACCACAAATTGCTGAAAAGATAAATCTCAGTCACAGAACCATTGAAGGTCATCGTAACCGTATTATGGAAAAAACTGGTACAAAGAATATTGCAGGTTTAGTGGCTTGGGCAGTCAGAAATGGAATAGCGTAATTAAGAGCAATCTCTTTTTTAGAAAAGCCTTTTTTTAATTAGGACAAATTCGTAGTCCAGTCGAAATTCCGCTGTTTGAGCGCAGCGACCGACGCTCGGCGAGTTTCGGAATTTCTTGATTTTTTGCGGCCGCCGCTGCGGTTACTTTTTGTATCAAGACAAAAAGTAAAAGACTACAAATGGACAGAATTATATTTTACAAATCAATTATCCACCCCAAAAAGCCAAAAATGAAATTGCTAATATTTTTTTGCAAATATTTGATTGTCAGTAAAATAGTATTATAAATCCTTTTTTAAGAATCCTAATTCCCAATTCCATTTATCTACACCTCATTACTACTCAATATTCTCCTGATTCAATCATAGAAATATCAAATCTCAATTGATAACTTTGTAGTTCAAAAATCATTAAAAAGTAGCAGGGTTAAATATTAAAGGTGAAATTCAAATCTTTAATAGTAAAACTGACAAAGAACGAATAATGCAAACAAATTTTATAGACGAACTCCGTTGGCGTGGAATGCTCCACGATATGATGCCAGGCACCGAAGAACAGTTAAGCAAAGAAATGACCGCTGCTTACATTGGCTTCGACCCAACAGCCGCATCTTTACATATTGGTAATTTAGCAACCATCATGTTACTCAAGCATTTTCAATTGTGCGGACACAAACCTTTCGCACTCGTTGGTGGTGCAACAGGGATGATTGGTGATCCATCAGGAAAAGCTGCTGAAAGAGAATTCCTTTCCGAAGAAATCCTTCGTTTCAATCAAGACAGTATCAAAAAGCAATTAGAGAAATTCTTAGATTTTAACGCAGGAGCAAATTCTGCCGAAATGGTCAATAATTACGACTGGTT
>JAAFIU010000231.1 GCA_013298805.1 Cytophagales bacterium
GAATATGTTTCGCAAGCCTGTTTTTATAATAAATCATTATTTTTCAGTAAATCATCTAACCTTTTATCGTCAATATCCTCTTGTTCTGATTTATCATAGATTGAAAGCAAAAAGATTTTTTCATCTATTATTTTCACGCAAGTAATAATTCTTGAACCGCCAGATTTACCTTTATTTTTAGAAGCAATTGCCATTCTAATTTTATAACAATCTCGTCCAAGAGGTACTCCTATCAGGGGATTCTCAATCAACTCTTCTGCTAAATTAAGTATATCATTCTTTACGGAAGGATATTTTTTCGACAGTTTTTTCAATTCACGCTCAAAGGGGTCAATAGTTCTTATTTCAAAGCTCATTGATTACATCTTTTAGCGGACGAGATTGTTTTATTCCAGCTTCAACCAGTTTCATCTCTTCAAAACCTTCTTTAATGGTTGCCCAAGTTTTTTTCTGAGAAGGTGATAATTCATCTTCCAACGAAATTTTCTTTTTCTCTCTTACCTTTATGAAATCAAAATTCTTTATCAATTTCATAAAAAAGGAAACATAAGTATCTGAAATATGAAGTGTTATCTGTGTCATAATTTTAGCATGAATAATTGTAGTTCCGAACATCAAATATAGACGAATGAACCGAGCGACGGTCGCATCAAAATACTACGCATAAGTGTTCAACATCACAGGCATTACCAATAATAAAATATCTTCGTTTTCTTTTTTGTCAGAAGGAATAATTAAGCCTGCACGGTTTGGTTGCG
This sequence comes from Cytophagales bacterium, assembly GCA_013298805.1. GTDB lineage: Bacteria > Bacteroidota > Bacteroidia > Cytophagales > Spirosomataceae > Arcicella. The sequence goes on from JAAFIU010000231.1 coordinate 759, forward strand.
ACATTTCCAACGAAATCATATTTGAGCTAATGTTACCCAACATTTCTACCATGAATTTAGCGTTGAATCCGATTTCCATTTCTTCTCCGTCATAATCGCACATCAATCTTTCGTTGGCTTCGTTTGAGTAATCTAAATCTTCTGCTGAAATTACTAAATCGTTTTTCGCTAATTTCAAACGAATTTGGTGCGTTGTTTTATTTGAATAAATTGAAATACGTTTCAAAGAACCCAAGAACTCGGCACGATTAATCATCATGACGTTTGGATTGTTTTGTGGAATTGCATTTTCATAATCAGGGAAACGCTCGTCGATTAAACGGCAAATCATTCTGATATTATTGAAACTAAAAAACGCATTGGCTGAACTGAAATCTGCCGTAACGGTTGTGTCATCAGAAGGTAGCGTTGATTTTAATAAGTTCAATGCTTTACGTGGAATAATCATCGTAGAATCATAATCTGATTTTACGTCGGCTCTTCTGTAACGAATTAAACGGTGTCCGTCAGTGGCTACGAAGTTGGTATATTCTGGTGATAATTGTACGTAAACACCCGTCATGGCTGGACGTAAATCATCATTTGAAACGGCAAAAATTGTATTAGCAATCGCTGCACCTAACACGTCAGCAGGAATCTGTACCGAAAGACTTTTGGTTACTTGTGGTACTTTCGGGAAATCAATCGGATTTTCGCCCGATAATTTATAGCGACCATTTTCGGTAATAATCTCCGTTCCGAAAGTTTCACTATCAATTTTGAACGTAATTGGTTGGTCGGGTAAACCACGAAGGGTATCCAATAATAAACGAGCTGGAACGGCAATTGCACCAGAATCGGTTGACTCAACGGCTAAAGTCGTAATCATAACAGTCTGTAAATCAGAGGCTGTTACGGTAAGTTGAGATTGGTCAATTTGGAACAAAAAGTTCTCCAAAATTGGAACAATTGGGTTGTTGGCAATAACGCCATTAACTGCCGAGAGCTGTTTTAGTAAGACTGAAGAAGATACGACGAATTTCATTATTGAAATATATTTTTAGGAAAATGTCAGGGGAATAATTTAAACTAACAATAAATCACCAAAATTTATACCATGTTAAGCAAAAGTATTGGCTTTCGATGATAAATAATAAATTTGATGTGACATTGAAATTATAAAATCTGATGCAAAACTACAAATTAACCCTGACTTTTACTCGTATTGAACCTAAAGGACTACTTTTTTTTTGAAAAACTATTCATAAAGATTTTACAAGAAAAAACATCGGAATATGACCATTTGTACAGAAATAGGTTTTGAATCTCCTCGAATCTCAATATTTTTGTAGAAAGGAGTTGGGAAAATGGGAAGTGGTTATTGGGAATTAGTGATTGGTTATCAGAAATTATAAAATCAAAATCTAATTCTAACAACTAAAACTCAACAGCTCTTTATTCCTTAAAATCAAATAAACCAAAACTTATAAATGAATTTTCAAGAATTATTTTCCGCAGACGGTATCGTTAGTTTAATCACCCTTACATTCCTCGAAATCGTTTTGGGAATCGACAACATTATCTTTATCTCTATTGCTGCTAATAAATTAGCGAAGAAAGACCAAGCAAAAGCTCGTAATATTGGTTTACTTTTGGCGATGGTTTTCAGAATTATCTTGTTGTTTGGGATTTCCTTTATTATTTCGCTCCAACAACCTTTTGCTCATATTGATTTGGGGTGGTTTCACGCTGAACTCTCTGGACAAAGTCTTATTTTATTTATTGGGGGCTTATTTTTATTATACAAAGCAACTTCTGAAATTCATGAAAAGTTAGAAGGCGGTTCTCACGAAGCAAAGCCTAAAACCTCCGCTGCTGATAAATTAACGGCTGTTGTTATTCAAATTGCCCTGATTAATATTGTCTTCTCAATTGACTCTATTCTTACCGCCATTGGTCTTACGCAGGTTTTACCAATTATGATTTTGTCAGTTGTATTTTCAATTCTGATTATGATGCTTTTTGGTGGCCCCGTTGGCGATTTTGTCAATCGTCATCCGTCAATTCAAATGTTGGGAATGGCATTTTTAATTATGATTGGGTTTATGCTCATCGCTGAATCGGCTCATGATTCAAACGTTCAAATTTTAGGTTCTCACGTGGGTTCTGTTCCGAAAGGTTATTTATATTTCGCCATTGCCTTCTCATTGTTAGTGGAAGTTTTGAATATTAAAGTTAGAACGAAAGAGGATTAATAAGTAGATGTATTGGTTCGTTAAGTTGTACTCAAATCTAATTCATCAAATTATCAATAGCGAGGGAATTAATCGCAGCGGCGACCCGCTCCCTCGCTATTGATAATTTGATGGGTATAACTTAAAAAACCAATTCAAGTAGATTTTAGGTATAATAACAATAAAGCCGTTGGCAGTGGTATAATCGCTGCCAACGGCTTTATTGTTATTATGATTTTCCAATATGATAAGTCAATTAATGAAGAAAGGGCGTAATTTTGTATTTTATCAAAATTATGCCCGCTAATACGCACTTTTCTTTCAAAAAATTCACCATTCATCAAGACCAAACGGCGATGAAGGTAACCACCGATGCTTGTATTTTGGGTGCTTACACGACTGTCGATAAAACGAAGAGAATACTGGATATTGGAACAGGAACGGGATTAGTAGCCATGATGCTCGCCCAACGTACTGATGCGAAAATTGATGCAGTAGAAATCGACAAAAACGCTTATAATCAAGCATATTGTAATATTCAAGATAGCATTTTTAAAGAGCAAATAAGTCTTTTTAATACTTCAATTCAGACATTTTCCGCTGATTTGGGAGTAAATGGACTTAGACTCTGTTTATACGATTTAATTGTAAGCAATCCACCATTTTTCCAGAATCATTTAAAGTCTGAAACCGAATCTCGCAATAATTCACTCCATACAGATACACTCTCTTTTGAGGATTTATTAGAGGCTGTTTTAAGATTGCTTTCTCCTAATGGCACATTTGTTGTCTTATTACCTGCGTATGAGAGTTCAGTTTTTGAGCAATTATCTGTTTCAAAAGAACTTTATCCACACAAAAAACTTACGATTAGACATCGAAAAGGAAGTAAAATATTAAGAATTATTACGACCTTTGGAAGAATAAAAAAAGAAATTCTTAACCAAGAATTAATCATCAAGAATCCAGATGAAAGTTATAGTGTTGATTTTCAGTTGCTTTTAAAAGAATATTATTTGATATTTTAAAACGTTAATGATATGAATAATTTATCAAGAATCACATTAGACCCTTTTATGATGGGAGGAAAACCTTGCATAAGAGGAATGAGAGTTACCGTAGGAACAATTGTTGGTTTGGTCGCTTCAGAGTATTCTTTTGAAGATATTTTAAAGCTGTATCCTTATCTCGAAAAAGCAGATATTGCAGAAGCCTTAAAATATGCAGCATGGCGTTCAGAAGAAATTGAAATCCCATTAGCAGCCGCATGAAAATATTAATTGATATGAATCTATCTCCTATTTGGGTTGATTTTTTCAAGATAAATGAGATTTCATCTACACCACTGGTCAGCTATAGGAAAAGTAAATGCCAAAGACACCTAAATTTTCAATTATGCCCGAGAAAATGATTTCGTAGTATTTACCAATGATTTAGATTTTAGTGCGATTCTGGCGGCAAGTCAAGCATCATTACCAAGTGTAATTCAGGTAAGAACACAAAATTTACTTCCCAATATCAAACAACGAACTCGAACAAGAATACTACCGCTTTAGTATATCTTCCTTACAATAAATCAGAATAAAATAATGTTAGACATATCAGTCATCGTACCACTTTATAATGAAGATGAATCATTACCCGAACTTGCCGCTTGGATAGAACGTGTGATGAATGAAAATAAATTTAGCTACGAAGTCATTTTTGTGAATGATGGAAGTCGTGATAACTCGTGGAAAGTAGTCAAAAGTCTTTCGGAGAAAAATGCAAATATCAAAGGTATTTCGTTCAGTAGAAACTACGGTAAATCCGCCGCTCTTCATGTCGGATTTAAGGACGCACAGGGAAAGGTAGTTATTACAATGGATGCCGATTTGCAAGATAGTCCCGACGAAATTCCAGAATTGTATAAAATGATAATGGAAGACGATTACGACTTAGTTTCAGGTTGGAAACAAAAGCGTTTTGACCCCATAACTAAAACGATTCCGACTAAACTTTACAATGCCGCAACCCGCTCAATGTCAGGCGTTTATTTGCATGATTTCAATTGCGGATTAAAAGCTTATAAAAATGAAGTTATCAAAACAATAACCCTTTACGGCGAAATGCACCGATACATTCCTGTAATGGCGAAATGGAATGGATTTGAGAGAATTGGCGAGAAAGTCGTGCAACATCAAGCTCGAAAATACGGCACAACCAAATTTGGTATTGAACGATTTTTATACGGCTTTTTAGATTTATTGTCTATTACTTTTGTCCAAAAATTCGGCAAACGCCCGATGCACCTTTTTGGCGGTTTTGGCATACTGTCCTTCATGATTGGAACAATAATAACCTTGTATCTGATTGGGGATAAAATTTATGCCATTGCCAATCATTTAAAATTCAGAAATGTAACCGATAACCCGCTTTTCTTTTTGGCATTAGTTGCCATTATTATTGGCGTTCAGCTATTTGTAGCAGGGTTTATTGGAGAATTAATGACCCGAAATTCAGATAAAGCTACCGATTATCAAATTCGAGAAACGGTGGGGTAAACCATTTTATTTTTATCTTTGAAAAATAATATTCCTATGGTCAAGATACAAGAAAACATCATACAATTTCCCAAAACGTTGGAAGCATTTTTGGATTGGCAACAACCCAATGACGGTGTTAAGTATGAATGGTATAACGATGAATTAGTTCAATTTGAAGGAATGAAAAAGAAACAATACTACATCTTTGATATTCTTAATATATTATTTATTGAGAAAGGGTATCACAGAAAAGGAACATTGATGGCTGAGCCTGATGTGATGCTTACTCAATTCCAAATGAGAAGACCCGATATTGCTTATTTTAGCAGAGAACAAATTTATCAAGGTCGGGAAGGAATTGATGTTATTCCTGCCTTCGCTATCGAAGTGATTTCGCCAAATGACCATCTGATTGATGTTGAAGCAAAATTAATTGAGTATTTCAAAGCAGATGTAAAAGTAGTTTGGCATATCATTCCTGAGCAAGAAGTAGTTTACGTTTACACTTCTCGAAAAGATGTCAAAATTTGTTTTGATGACGATATTTGTTCTGCAAAACCCGTTTTAGAAGATTTTGAAATAAGTGTGACCGATATTTTTAAAGATTATAAAGTTAGAGAATAAGGGCTACAGGCGTTCCTGTTGGGGTTAGGTTTTAGAGATTATAAATGCACTCTCAACACCTAACGTCTAAATCCTAAATCCTAACACCTAATTAGATGAGTGATTTAGCTTGGCTTGGAAGAACCAAATTATTAGTTGGAGATGATGGTCTTCAAAAATTACAAAACGCCCACGTTTTAGTCGTGGGACTTGGTGGCGTTGGTTCATTTGCCGCAGAGTTTATTGCTCGTTCGGGCGTGGGAACAATGACCATTGTCGATGGTGACGTAGTTGACCCATCCAACCGTAACCGTCAATTACCTGCTCTTGCTACTACGCACGGACAACCAAAGGCTGATTTGATGGCGGAACGCTTATTGGCAATCAATCCTGATTTAAAACTCACTTCCATACGTGAATTTCTTTCGCCCGAAGCCGCCGAAGAAATTTTAAGTAGTCAACCTTTTGACTACGTGATGGATTGTATTGATTCCATTACACCAAAATTAACCTTATTGACAACGGCACATAAAAAAGGGCTTAGAATTGTCTCATCAATGGGTGCAGGTGGGAAAGTTGACCCAACCAAAATAAGAACTGCCGATTTATTTGATACTCGTGAATGCTATTTGGCATCACTCATGCGTAAGCGTTTACGAAAATTGGGGATTTCATCGGGAATAAAAGCTGTTTATTCAACCGAAAAAATGATTGAGGAGTCCTTGATGCTCACAGATGGTTCAAACTTCAAGAAATCAGCTTATGGCACCATTTCTTATATGCCCGCTGCTTTTGGTGGCGTGTGTGCATCTTTGGTTTTGAGAGATTTATTGGGTTATCCAGTAGAAATGGAAAAGAAATTAAAAGCCTTAGCAAGCCGAGAAAAGAAACAAAAAGAAGTGGAAGCGAAGAGAGGAAAGAG
>JAAFIU010000356.1 GCA_013298805.1 Cytophagales bacterium
TTTATCTTTTGAGATTGGAGAACAAGTAGTTCTTGTTGTTGCGATATGGTTTCTTTATCAGACAATGAGCAAGTTTAATATTATTTAACCAAATAAACTAATCAGCATAAGAACCTGAGTAGTTACTCTTGTGATTTTTTTATAATATCGTTTGGTTGTTTTATTACTCCTAAACTAAAATTTTCTTTAAGCCATTTTCTATATTGTTTGGAGTTTTGTCTTTCTTCATATTCTTCTTTGTCTTTATAGAAATAAGTTTCTTTTGAATTAACAGATAGTTCTACATCATAAGTTAGTAATTGTAATAATTGTAATATGTTTTCGCATACAATATGAATACCGCCTTCATCACCAAAAACGACAACTGGCAATTCATTTAGTTTTTTATTAGATTCATTTATCCATAGAGCATAGATGGAACCCATACCGTTAGCATTTGCAAAAGGCATAAATTTATTTTTAAATTCTTTTTCTTTACTCCAGGTAGAAATGAAATTACTGTCTACATTATTCTTGTTTATTGATAATGCGAACGTATTAGAATATGATTCTGCTCCATATTGTTGTTCAAAATTTATAAGAGAAATAAATTCTTTTGTTATTTCAAAATTTGGAAAGTTTTTTGCAAACTCATCAATTGTTACTACTGGAATTCCATTTATATCAATTTGAGTATTTTGTTCATTAAAAAATTGCCAAGTATGATTACTCCAATCGTAAATACCACTGAATACATTTTTATATAATGCTTCCTTAAAAACGAGTTCAGTAGTTTCTTGTTTTGATTTTTGATAATATGCAAATCCAACAAACGAATCATTTTTCATTTCTCCTTTCCAAGAATATGTTCCATCTGGATGAAAACGTGAAAAAACATAATCATTATTTAGTGAATCAAAAACTGTTGTACAACATAAGTGACCTGTTTCTGCCCACCAATAATTCCACTCACCAATTGGTTTCCCATTATGATTTCTTTCACCTAATTCCCATTGGCTTTGTTCAGCATTATAATTTGCATTTTCCGGAATGTTCATGTGTTTTTCCATAATAAATTATTTTTTTTAATTCATATTTTGTTTTTTTATATTTTATCAAGTTCACGTCAACTGACGCACAACGAATAAGTATTGGCGATGGTGGGGGGGGGGGACGTCTCGCCCGAACTGATGCCAAATTGAAAAACTAATATTTACTAATGCTGATTGGTTTCCGTCAGCCGAAAACAAAAGATGAAATGAAAACAAATGATGATGTAACCACGTCCGCCCCCACTCTTGCTAATACTATGTTATCAGATGGCGAATTTGTCCTGTCGACGTACAGAAGCAAAATAGAAGTAGAAATGCTCAAATACTTCCGTCAGCCCCCATTTATTCAATACATTGTTTGTGGCTGCCGCTTTTGTTTGCCAGTTTAGTGTCCATGAGCGAAAAGTCCGCAAAGTATCAGTTGGCAGAAAGTTGTCGTTGAATAGATTTAACAAAGTCCACTGACACACTGACAAGTGAGGCACATTGTTCTACTGTCAGTCCCATTGCCAAAGCGTTTTTAATTGTATCAATCTTTTCAGCTTCTCTTGCTTCTTTTATTTTCCTACTCTCAGCCTCGTCAATAGCAACTTTAAGCCAATCTTCGTCCCAAAACTTAGGGAATTGGATAGGATTTGTAAATGTATGAGTATGTATCGTTTTCATGGTATAAATCAGTTTTTGTAAATCTGTTTGACAATCAACTTCTTGCAAAGTAAATTTATCTAATTCTATCGTTATGAACGTCATTTGTTCATCAAAAAGTTCGCCTTGTTCGTTTCGCAGATTCGCAACGGTATGAAATTGAGGATAAGGTAAAATATCATTTGCCAAAATAGCAACACAATAAATTTTTGTCAGCGTGCCATAATCGAACTTTCCACGTTTTACCATTGCGTTGAACTTATGCAAGGCGTAAAATTTCATACGTTGTACAAAATACGGTGCATCGCCATATTGCATTTCTACGATGAAATGATTGTCGTTTTCGTCAGTACAAGTCAAATCAAAAATACCACTTCTACCATCTTGGGTGATACCTTCAATAGTGTTTTTGTCAAATTGACTTCTTTTATGGGTATTTCTGACTTGATAAGTGCTTGTAATGCCTTACGTAAAAATAGCGTATTAGCTTCATTGCCAAAAGTAGCTTTGAAGCCATAATCCGAGATTCTCAGACAAAACCGAGAAATTACCCTATAAGGAGCGAAAAATGAAGTATAAAAACTCACCACAAATATCGAATGTTCGTCAATACCTTGCAAAGATCCATGGGGTTGATGTTCTGTCCATCTATGGATTGAGCGATAGTGGTGGTCTTGATTTATTGGCAGAAACTGGCACTGATTTGAGCAAATGGGACAACGAAAATAAGTTCATCGGTTGGTTAAATCTGTGTCCCGATAATAAAATATCGGCGGGCAAAGTATTAAGTAGTAAAGTTAAAAAACTCAAATCAAATGCAGCGAGCAAAGCCTTCAAATATGCGGCAAACTCCGTTCAGCGAAGCGATAATTGGCTGGGAGATTATTTCAGACGGATGAAAACCAAAGGGGGAAATAAGTATGCTATAGTGGCGACAGCCAACAAAATTGCCAGAATTTATTACAAAATGGTTACTCAAAAAGTGCCATTTATACCTGTGGAAATAACGGTTTATCTGCAACAAAGACAACAAAAACAGATAGCATATTTGGAACGAAAACTCGAAAGATTGAAGGCAAATGCAGCAGCGTAGGGAAGCTGTTGTATTGAAGAATTCCTACTGTTGAGCCTTGCACAAATGTTTCATAGAAGCACTTCAGCCGCCATATTGCCAAACCTAATGTTGAACTAAACCTCTGGTAGCTTTTTGCTTCTCGAAGTTCTATCTTTGCATAAATTACAAACTATTTTTAAGATGACAAAAAAAGAACGTTGATGAATTACGAGTTGATAAACTTATTCATCGTGCTAAAGTAGAAGTGGCTGATTTTGAAGCTCTTCTTTATCGTTTCGAGCGTAATATTTCTATCTTAGGTAGAAGTAAAAGTACTTTTGAGAACTATGCTCGCCACGTTGCCGCCATTGCGCTTCACTATGGTCAAATCCCGACCTTGTTGACCGCTCGGCGCTCCGACAAGAACAGATACATGAATATCTGTTTATGCTTCAAAAACGGTCTCAAACCCCTTCCCAAACGTATTTTAAACACACGGTTTACGGACTGCGTTTGGGTGGCACTCCACTTCTACTGAAAACGGAAGGTTTGCCATATTCTTACTTACACCTTCCTGAGATTAAAAAGGAAAAGAAACTGCCCGTGGTACTAAGTAAGGCGGAAGTTTGGGCTATGCTCAAGCATTGTCCATTGCTCAAACACCGCATTTTGATTGGCTTGCTTTACGGTTGTGGTCTTCGCTGTCTTGAAGTGCGAAGTATTCGTTTAGCTGATTTAGACTTTGACCGCAAGAATTTAAAAGTCGTTCAGGGGAAAGGCAAGAAGGACAGGTATGTTCCGCTTTCTGACCACTTGATTCGTGGTTTAAAGAAGTACATTTCAGCCGAACAACCTTCTGAATACCTTTTTGGAGGACAAATTAATGGACGTGCTGGAACATCCGTTCGGGGCGGTGATTTCGACAGTAGATATTCTCAGAAAGGAGTCCAATGGGCTGTGAAAGAAGCGGCTAAGCGAGCAGGAGTTTTGAAGGATGTTCATGTGCATACGCTTCGTCATAGTTTTGCCACTCACTTGTTAGAAGATGGTCTTGATATAATCACGCTGAAGGACTTATTGGGTCATGAGAATATTGAGACGACAATGGAGTATTTGCATATTGCTCAGAACGGTCGAGTGAAACCATTCAGTCCTTTAGATACACTCTTCAAGGAATGCAGCCCGAGTACGAAGTAGCTCAGGTTCTTCAACGTTTAGGGAAAAGTGTTTCTGATTTGGGTTTAAATACGTGGCAATTACGGACACTTTGGGCTATTGAACGTTGTAGAACTTCGGCTTT
>JAAFIU010000040.1 GCA_013298805.1 Cytophagales bacterium
CGGCTGACATGGCAGCAACTTTCTTGAAAACACCTGTCCCAATGACAGAACTAATAATTAAAACGATTGCTGAGGTTAAACCAATAGAACGGACTAATTGTCCCTGATTATTAGAAGATTCCTGCATAGAGTGGCTTTAAGGGTTTGTTAATGATATACAAATTAAGGATTTATCAGACGTAATTTACATTTTTGGTTTGTTTTCTGTGGTTCTGATGAGATTTTTACGGATTTTGTCATCCCGACGAAGGAGGGAACTGTTTAGATTGTTGAAAAACAGTTCCCTCCTTCGTCGGGATGACAGTTCATCTATAAACCGTTAGAAAAAATTTGTAATAATTAACTCATGTTTTGTTCAAACACTTGGAAAGGCTAAAAATAAATTCTTTGTGTCTTCGTGGCTTTTAGGTTAATTTTGAATAAATATTAACGCAAATATCATTGGCAAAACTACTTTATAACCTTTCTATTTATGCTTATCAGTTTATTATCTGGTTGGTGAGTCCATTCAATCAGAAGGCAAAACTATGGATTGATGGAAGGAAAAACGAAATTCGATTTCCGATGCTCGATGTTGGTACAAAGACTTACCAAACCGAACATCGAAAATCAAACATCGAAAATCGAAAATCTACGTTCGATGTTGGTTTAGAAATATCCGAACATCAAACATCCAATATCGAAAAACAAAAAACAGCTTGGTTTCACTGTGCTTCATTAGGTGAATTTGAGCAAGGCAGACCAGTCATTGAGAAATTTAGAGCTACTTTTCCCGACTATAAAATTGTCCTGACGTTCTTTTCTCCTTCAGGTTATGAAATTCGTAAAAACTATGAAGGGGCAGATTTAATTTGTTATTTACCTTCGGATACGCCCACGAATGCACGAGCATTTATCGAAAAAATAAACCCTTCCATTGCCTTCTTTGTGAAGTATGAATTTTGGTACAATTACCTCCACATTCTCCACGAAAAGCAAATTCCAGTGGTTTCATTTTCAGCAATTTTTCGAGAAAATCAAATATTTTTCAAGTGGTACGGCGGATTTTATCGGAATATTTTAAAGTATTTTAGCCATATTTTTGTGCAAAATCAGTCTTCCTTAAATTTGCTACAAAATATTGGCATTCAAAATGTTAGCATTGGCGGAGATACACGTTTCGACCGAGTTCAACAAATTGCGAATGCCCGAAAACAATTGCCGCTCATCGAAACATTTAAGGACGGAAAACCTTTATTAATTATTGGCTCGTGTTGGCAACAAGATTTTGAGGTGCTTCTCCCCTTTTTGAATAAATTTGAAGAAGATTTAAAAGTAATTATCGCTCCGCACGAAATACATGACGCAGAAATTCAAACGTGGCGAAAGGCTTTGAAAGGTCAGACGATAAGGTATTCTGAAATTGAAAGTAAAAAAGTAGATTTACAAACTGCTAATTGCCTGATCATTGATAATATCGGGATGCTTTCATCGCTTTACCAATACGCAGATTTCGCTTGGATTGGTGGTGCATACGGCAAAGGTTTACACAATATTTTGGAGGCAGCCACTTTTGGGCTACCGATTTTTTTCGGCAACAAAGTATATAAAAAATTTCAAGAAGCCGTTGATTTAGAACGACTTGGCGGTGCAAAAGCCATTGAAAACACGAATGAATTTGAGCAAAATTTTGTTCCATTATATCAAGACGGAAAGTTAAGACAAGACAAAACAAATATTATTCAACAGTACGTGCGGGAGAATTTGGGAGGAACAGATAAAATTATCAATTATGTAACCCGAACTTTCGAGTTCGGAAACAAGCAATGAAAGGATTAGTAATGCGTTCGACGGGTTCGTGGTACGAAGTTTTGGACGAAAATAAACACGTTTGGAAATGCCGTTTGAGGGGAAAATTTAAAATAAAAGGACTCAAAACTTCCAATCCAATTGCGGTTGGAGACAGAGTTGTTTTTGACATTGAAGATAAGCTTGAAAACACGGGAATTATCCACGAAATCACCCAAAGAGAAAATTATATTATTCGTAAATCTGTCCATAAAACGGCTCACGGGCATATTTTAGCGGCAAATCTTGACCAAGCGGTTATCATTGTTACGCTTAATTATCCAAGAACATCCTTGGGTTTTTTAGATAGATTTTTGGTTTCGGCAGAATCATTCAGAATTCCGACAACCATAATTTTCAATAAAGTAGATTTACTGTCGGAAGAAGAAAAAGACTATTTAGCAGATTTGGCAGCGATGTACGAGGAAATTGGTTATCCGTGTGCTTTCACATCGGCAACGGCAAATATTGGAATTCAGCATTTTGAGGAAATTTTAAAAAATAAAATCTCTTTAATTTCGGGACATTCGGGCGTAGGAAAATCGACGCTGGTAAATCAAATTTCACCCGATTTAGACTTAAAAACGATGGAAATTTCAACCTTTGCCAACAAAGGAGTTCATACCACAACGTTTTCTACGATGTTTGAAATTGCCGAAAATTCTTACATTATTGATACCCCAGGCATCAAAGAATTAGGCCTGATTGATATTGAAAAACAAGAGCTTTCGCACTTTTTCCCAGAAATGAGAGCCATGATGGGAAAATGCAAATATCATAATTGTAAACACATAAACGAACCTAAATGTGCTGTTTTAGAAGCAGTTAGCGAAGGAAAAATTGCAGAAAGTCGTTACTCAAGTTATTTGAGTATGATGGACGATGATGATAATAGAAGATAAAATGTATTAAGTACGAAGTATTAAGTATTAAGCTTTTGAGGAAGTTACCTATATTCTTAATACCTAATACTTGAGACTTAATACTACAAGATTAACACGGCATTTTATCAATTCTCAATTGGTGTCTTCCACCTTCAAAAGCCGTTTCTAAAAAAACATTCGTAATTTCGATAGCTTCTTCCAACGTCACAAAGCGAGCAGGAATACACAATACGTTCGCATCATTGTGCAAACGAATCAATGACGAAACTTCCACATTCCAAGCCAATCCCGCACGGATTTTTTGGTGTTTATTAGCCGTAATTGCTACGCCATTGGCACTTCCACACAATAAAATCCCGTAAGTAACTTCTTGGTTTTCAACCGCCGATGCCACAGGATGAGCAAAATCAGCATAATCGCAAGAAGCATTGCTATAAGGTCCAAAATCTTTCACTTCGTAGCCTTCGGCAGTTAATAATTTTATTAATTCTGCCTTGTATTCAAACCCTGCATGGTCGCCTCCAATGGCAATTTTTGTTGCTAATTCCATAAAAAATATAAGTATTTGTAAAATTGAATGTTTTTTTTCGTTATTTCACTCGGTCGGATGACCCAATCGGACATAACACAGACTTTAGTCTGTAATTATACATTTATAGCATACATGAATAGGTTTATCAAGTTGTATCCATTCAATTATCAATAGCGAGGGAATTAATTCCCTCGCTATTGATAATTGAATGATTTAGTTTTGTGTACAATCTGGCTAACCAATTCACATACAGACTAAAGTCTGTGTTACGTTAATTCCGTAAAGTTACGGACTAATAATATTTGTAAAAATTAAATATCAATAAACTATGACAGAAAGAGAAACCGTGCGACTATTAAGCGGAGATGAGAAAATTAAAAAAGCATTCGTTGACCACACTTGGGCTGAAATTCACTCAGAAGAATCTTGGAGAATATTCAAGATTATGTCTGAATTTGTAGAGGGGATTGATAAATTAGCCAAAATAGGCCCTTGCGTATCTATTTTTGGGTCGGCAAGAACAAAGCCTGATAATCCATATTACATAATGGCTGAAGAAATTGCCGCAAAATTGGTAAGACATGGCTATGGCGTAATTACGGGCGGCGGCCCAGGAATTATGGAAGCGGGCAACAAAGGAGCAAAATTACAGGGTGGAAAATCTGTGGGGTTGAATATAGAATTACCATTTGAGCAAAAACCAAACGATTATATTGACCGTGATAAAAGTATAGATTTTGACTTCTTTTTTGTACGAAAAGTAATGTTTGTGAAATACTCACAAGGCTTTATTATTATGCCAGGGGGATTTGGAACTTTGGACGAAATGTTTGAATCATTGACATTGATGCAAACCCAAAAGATTGGTCGTTTCCCTGTGGTTTTGGTTGGAAAGAAATATTGGGGTGGCTTATTCGACTGGGTAAAAGATACCATGCTCGAACAAGGTTATATCGGAGTTGATGACTTGGACTTGGTTTCTATCGTGGATAACCCAACAGATGCCGTGAAAGTTATTGATGATTTCTACGCAAAATATTTGTTGAAACCGAATTTTTAAGGCTATCAATAACCGCTGACGATGATGATTATTGTCAGCGGTTATGCAGAAGTATAATTCAACATTGTGGACTGATAGAGCATATCAAAGCAATTTCATCCCTTTTCAAAAGAAAAATGGTGGGAGGAAATCCAGACTACGATGAATATGCTTTCTTATAATTCAGAATTTTTCTTTCACTTTAATGAACTCTTGTGTATTGTCTGAGGCACAAATCGTCTGAGATAACTCCAATCGGTGGCAAAAGTGATTGGAATTTGAAGGTTAAATAAACAAAGAAAACCTTCAATAGAAATGGTAGATATTATATTGAAGGCTTTTCTACTATTAATTTATGGATTGAATCGTATATGATGTTTGTGTTTTATCTCCTCCTAACAGCTTCCCTAATTTTGAGCTAATTACATAGACACTTCCGTTTGTAGCCAAAGTTGCGGTGGTAGGAAATTCGTCCTTTCCAATAAGTGTTTCACTCACTTTTGTGGCTGATGACCAACTGTTATTACTGCTAAATGTATGTGTTTTCCCAAGCCCTAAACCATTTTCTACTAATACAAGGTTATTGTTTTTAGTCAATTCCAAGCCATCAGGATAATTGAAACTCATGCCCGTTACTTCCGATATTTCAGCTGAATTTTTTAGAGAAATCTTAAATAGCTTTGAATTATCTGTTTTGGCTACCAGTAAATATCCATCGGGGTGAAATACAATACCGTTTAAACCAAAAGTATTTGGGGCAGGTTGAAATAAGACATTTGTTGCAAAAATTGTTGCATTATAGTTACCGTCTATTTTATAAATATTTGGTGAAAATGAATCGGTGATATAGATATTGCCATCCGAATCTACCGCCACATCATTGGCACATGAGCCAGCATTGGGTGTAAAACTTTTCAAGTCTATTTCTTTCATTAAAGCACCAGTCGTGAGGTCGAAAATACTTACTGATGATACAGAACCTGCACTTTTTCCACCTGCTGCACTTTTTTCTGAAATACCCAAGTCGGCATTTGATACGATTAACCTGTTTCTGCTTTCATCGGTAAAAACCCCCGTTACTAATACCAGTTTATCACTTTTGGCAAATGTAGAAACTTGTCCATCTGAATTCATAGCATAAACAGTTCCTTTGTACATTGAGCCAAAAAGAAAGCGTTCATTTTTGGTGTCAAAATCTATACCTTCTGGATAAAGTCCTGTGTCTTCAACAACATAGCTTGCTTTTAGAATAGAAGGATTTACAGTTGCTTTTTTTGTACATGACACGGCAAAAACGGAAACAATTGTGATTACTGCGGCTTTAAGCCCTAATTTACTTTTCATTTTCATTTTATTTAATTATTTGTCCTTATTGACTATGCAAAGGTCAGGCAGAATAAAAAAAATAAAAATGAACTGGATTAGGAAAAAAGATTGAACTGGTTCAACTTTTTGAAGCTTGTTTGTTGCGTATCTTACTCAGATATTCGGTGCTAAAACCAAGATAAGAAGCTAAGGCATACTGTGGTACTCGTTTGGCAATGGCGGAATATTTGTCCATAAATTCATCATAGCGTTCTTCCGCTGTTTTTGTAAAATTAGACAGCAATCTTTTTTGTTGAAAAGCTAACGAACGTTGGGTGATGATTCGTTCAAATTTTTCAAGTTTAGGGATTTCTTTCAGAAAAGCCTGTTCATCTTCATAGTCAATTTGTATAAGGATAGAATCCTCTAATGCTTCTACAAAAAGTGTTGCAGGTTCTTGATATATTAAACTACTGTAATCAGAAATCCACCAATCTTCAATTGCAAAAGCCAGAGTATGTTCTTTCCCTTCATTATCAACTAAATATGCTCTAAAAGCTCCTTTTATAACATAACTTTTGTGTTTACATACAAACCCAGGTTGCACAATGAACTGCCTTTTTTTGACTTTTTTTATTTTCAAAAAAGTGCATAAGTGAATTATTTCATCATCTGTAAGTGTTACAAATCTTGAAATATATTCTATAATTTGAATAAATTCATTCATTTTGTAAAATTAAAAATACTTGATTTATTTTACTTAGTCTCCAACTGATGCGAGATTCCTATCTCGTAGCCACTTTCTACAAGATTCTTCTCTTGCGTACCTAAGTTTGGAAACTCAAAAAAGATAGGTATATAAGATGTAAACTTGGTCATATTGCTAATGACAAGTTAAATGTACTCATAATTGCTGACGACGATGGTTGTTATGATGATAAAATGTCTAACCCGAATATTTTTCTACCAATAATTGTTCTCCGTCAAAAACGGCATAGTGATTACTTTCTTCATTGTCATACGCCCATTGTCCGAGGTTAATGTAGCGACTGTTATCGCTTACGGGTAAGTCTAACAATAAATGTCGATGCCCGAAAATATAGAAATCACAGTGTTTTTGGGCTTCTTGCTCTTTGGCATACGACCAAAGCCATTCGCCATCACCTCTAAATTGCAATTCTCTTTTGATTCGTTCTTCGTCTTTTCTACTACCAGACCACCAAGTTGCCAATGCAATGCCCAAATGCGGATGCAGCCAACCAAAAGCCCATTGAGCCAATTTACTTTCAAATACTTTTTTCAAATATTTATAGCCATAATCTCCTGGTCCAAGTCCATCACCATGAACAATGTGAAAACTGGTAGATTTTCCATCTTTTTCAACGATATAATCTTGAAAAGCACGGAAGACTTTAATGTTCATTTCCTTCGTAAAATAATCAAAAATCCAAATATCGTGATTGCCCGAAAAAATAACGATTTCGATGCCATTATCAGACATTTCTGCCAATTTGCCCAATAAGCGTACAAAACCTTTTGGCACAACATTTTTGTATTCAAACCAAAAATCAAAAATATCTCCTACTAAAAATATGGATTGAGCATCATTTTGTATTGAATTGAGCCATTTAACTAATTTTCTTTCACGAATTAAACTTGTTGCATGGTCGGGATAACCTAAGTGAAAATCAGAAGCAAAGTATATTTTTTTATTATCTTGTAATTTTATAGTAGTCATATTTCTGAGTGTTAGAAAGCATTTTTGGAATTTGAAATCCTTTTTTTGCTAACACATCAAAGATACGGAAAGTCTTTTTTCTTTTATTTACGAAGCCCAAGTAATTGTTTAGAAGCAAGTGGTAAAAAACAAAAAACGGAAGCCGCTAAAAAAGAGACTTCCGTATAAGTTATTAGGTTTTTGAGGTAAATGAGTTTACGATATTCAGTACATAAAGATTATTAATCAATTGGCTATAAAGATTTTCTCAAAATCATTTCCATTGGTACTTGTACTTGCTGGCGTTTTTCACCTTTAATCATATCAGCCGCTAATTTTCCGATTTCGGCAGGTTTTGAAGAAATAATGCTAATGCCACCCGTCAAAATTTCTTTATAACAAGAATCGTTCAAAGAAATTAATCCAACGTCTTTTCCCAATTCTAAATCTTGATTTTGAGCTGATTTAATTGCTGCTACCAAATCAATATCATCAATGGTCAGATAAACATTTCCAGCTTCCACTTCTTCATCCTGAAAGCCGTCAAGCACTTGAAAATTGAAGTTATTATTTTCGCAAAAATTTCTAAAACCTGTAATTAATGCAGCATCAAAATATTCTTCTTCGGTTAGTACCAGATTCAAGGTTTTGTATTTCTTAAAATGCTTCAAATGTTGTTGCATCACCAAAGAAATTTCATATTCTGAATTACTCAAAACGTGAGCCGTTGCGTTTTCAAAAGCTTTCATAGATTGCTCAAGAAAAATCAATCTTTCGCTTGAAATCTTTTTTAGACACTTAATATTCTCATCGGTTTCATCAATCAAATGGGGCATAATTACGTAATAATGATAATTGCCCAAATGGTTATTGATGGTATCTCTAAAATTTTCACTTTTGTAATTATAGGTAAAAATATCAACCGTTACGTCTTTCCCCGCTGCGTTGACAAAAGCGTTGAAAATACCTTTATTATTCTCGGTAATTTTACCAACCAAGAAGAAAATTTTCGTCTTGGTTTTAGCTGATTTCCCAGAAATAAAATAGCCTTTTCTGAAAATAGAAGTAATCACTCCCAAACGATGGAGTTCTGAATAGGCTCTTTCAACGGTATCACGAGATAAGTAACATTCTTCACTTGCTTCATTGATTGAAGGAAGGCGTTCACCTGTTTGTAAATTCCCCTTTTCAATATCAACCAACAACGTGTTGACCAATTGTTGATACTTTGGAGTTTTAGAATCTTGCTTGGCTTGGGCGAAGTCTCTGAAAGTTTTAATCATTATTTCGGGTCGTATATTAGTGAATAACAGAATCTAAATTGAAATATTTATTAACAATAAAATCAATGAGCAAATGATAAAAGCTAACACAAACTCATACACGCTACTTTGCAAAGGTAGGTTGTCTTGAATACTCTTTATGATGTGCCATTTACGGTGCTGCATGAGTTTAGTTAAATTAAATATTAAAATAACACATTTTTTTGCTTTACAAAAGTACATTAGAACTAATTAGAACAGTTAGGCTATTTGTTGCAATTATTAGCACAAATCTTACAAAAATTAAAAAAACACCCCTTCCTATCCTGCTATGACCTGATTATGGTGGTCGTGGCAAGGCAGGATATTTTTACAAGGAATAAGTTTTTACTTGTATTCAAAATTGAAAATTATATACTCTGTGAGTAATCCATTAACCAATCCTCTTCATAAACATCATCAAGCTGAATTGAAAGTATTACTTATTTTCAATAAACTCAGCGATTTTCGTAGCGAAATTTACGACTGTTTTTTGTCGCAAATTGACGGACGAGCTGACGTTGATTTGTACATACACCAAATTAATAATCATAATTCTTCGCACTTTGCTGAAGTAATTCGAGAAAAATTAACGTTCTATGATTACTTCGTTATCATGCTTCACGCTACGCATATCAATGAAGATATTTTGAAAACCGTCAATAGTATTCCCAAAGAAAAATTGTTGATTTTGGATAAACGTAATGAATTTATTCGGGGCGAATATGCTTGTGTTTACCAAGATTTTGAAGCCGATATTTACGAAGCTCTTTCTAATGCAAAGTCTTTAATTAAGAAATATTCCGCCTTAAATTTTGTGATTCAAGAAAGCTATTTTTATTCCATCTCAATCATGGAAGGTGTGAGTCATTTTGCCAAAGAAAATAATCTCCAATACAATATTTACACTGAAATTGAGGATGATATTATTCGTAAAAATGAATTATATTTAATTCTTTCAGAGCATTTTTTAGCGGATATTCTGAAACGTTGTAATGCCCAAAACTTAAAAATCGGGAAAGATGTTGGTATTTTATCTTACAATGAAACACCCATTAAAGAAGTGTTGTCAGGAGGAATTGCGGTTGTCTCCACCGACCATTGCCAATTGGGAAGAACGGCGGCGGAGTTGGTTTTGAACGGCAAAAAAGAACACATCCGAAACCCATTTTTATTTATCCAAAGAAATTCACTTTGATTGACATACTAAAATCTGCATTACATACCAACCTTTCAAAACTCATGAAATTAACAAAAATACTCTTAATTGGTTTGATTTTGATATTTGGAACTAATTTTTCCAATGCTCAATTCAAAACCATAAAAACAAAAAATGGACTTATTTCGGGTTTCAAAAGTGGTACAATTAGTATTTTTAAAGGAATTCCGTTTGCTGCTCCGCCCGTCGGAAATTTACGTTGGAAAGCTCCGCAACCTACTGCCAATTGGTCAGGTATTCGTAAATGTGTAGATTTCTCTGCCAGTCCTATTCAACCCACCCCTACTCCATTTTATTGTTGGTCGGAAGAATTTATTGCTCCGCCAAAACCACTTAGCGAAGATTGTCTATACTTAAACGTATGGACAGGGGCAAAATCAGCCCAAGAAAAACGTCCTGTTTTTGTATGGATTTACGGCGGAGGGTTTTCTTCGGGTTCGTCGGCTTGTCCTATTTATGATGGCGAAGAATTAGCCAAGAAAGGAATCGTTTTTGTGAGTATCAATTATCGTGTTGGGGCTTTTGGTTTTATGGCTCACCCCGAATTGAGCAAAGAACAAAATAATACCTCTGGAAATTATGGATTAATGGACCAAATTGCTGCTTTGAAATGGGTAAAAGAAAATATTACCACATTTGGCGGCGACCCCGACAAAGTGACCATTGCAGGACAGTCAGCGGGTTCAATGAGTGTGAATTGTTTGGTGGCTTCACCTTTAGCAAAGGGGCTTTTTCACCGTGCCATTGCCCAAAGTGGTGGAATGTTGTCTAATAGAATTCCAACGAGTTTGAATGATGCGGAGAAAATGGGGGAGACCTTTCAGAAAAAAGGAAATGCCAATAATTTATCAGAATTACGCCAAAAATCTGCCGACGAAATATTGAAAATTGCCCAAAGTAGCGGTTTACGCATGGGTGTTACGCTTGATGGATATGTTTTACCAACGGATATTGTTCAACATTTTAAAGACGGAAAACATAACGATGTGCCGTTGATGACAGGTTGGGTTACGGGTGATGCAGGGTTAATTCCGAGTCAGGGATTATCAGCAGAAAAATTTAGACAACAAGCCGTTGATAAATACGGGGCAAGATCAGAAGAGTACCTTAAACTTTTCCCTGCTAATACCGACGATGAAGCTAAATTGAGCCAAAATCGTTTATCATTGCTTTCGTTTGCGGCATTTTCGTCACACCTTTGGGCGGGTTACAACAAGAGTCAATCATACATTTACCAAGTTTCGCACGTACCAACGGATAAACCTGATTTCCCCAATTACGGTGCTTTTCACACCTCTGAAGTGCCTTACGCTTTGCATACCCTACATTTATGGAAAAGACCTTGGCAAGACCATGATTTGGTAGTAGAAAATTTGATGTCTTCGTACTGGATTAATTTTATCAAAATAGGAAATCCAAATGGTAAAAATTTGCCCGAATGGAAAAGATACCATAAAACAGATGGCGTAATTCTTAATATTGATAAAGAGACCACTCAAAAACCAGCCTTGTTCAAAAAAGAATTTGATTTATTGGAAAGCCTGTAACACGATGCTTCCGCATCGTGCTACATCTTCAAAATTTCTTCAGAATTGTTCACGTAACTTTACGTTATGAAAATTCTAATCATCGAAGACGAACCCGAACTTGCCCAAAGTATTGCCGAATACCTCAAAAGCGAAAATTATCTTTGTGAATTTGCCGTGACTTTTTCGGAAGCCTTAGAAAAGGTGACGACTTATGAATACAATTGCATTTTGCTCGATTTGATGTTGCCAGGTGGCGACGGCATGAAGATTTTGGAGGAACTCAAAAAGCAAGATAAACAAGACGGTGTAATTATTATTTCTGCCAAAAATGCTCTCGAAGATAAAATTAAAGGTTTACATCTTGGAGCCGACGATTACTTAGCCAAACCTTTCCATTTATCTGAATTAGCCGCCCGAATTTACTCCGTTATTCGTCGCCGACAATTTACCAATGCCAACGTTATTCAACAAAATGAACTACAAATTGACCTCTTGGCAAAGACCGTTTTGATACATGACAAACCCGTCATTTTGACAAAAAAAGAATATGATTTATTGCTTTATTTTATCGGAAACAAAAACCGTGTAATCTCTAAAAATGCCCTTGCAGAGCATCTTTCGGGCGATTTTGCGGATATGCTTGATAATTATGATTTTGTTTATGCCCACATCAAAAATCTTAAAAAGAAACTGACCGAAGCGGGTTGTGATAATTACTTAAAAACAGTTTATGGAACAGGCTACAAATGGGAAAATGACTAAACTTCTCAACAAACCACTGAGGGTTTTTACGATATATGCTTTGCTGGTGTTGGGGGCAAGTATCCCCGTGTATTATCTTATTTTGGATGGCGTTTGGATTCATGAATTGGATAAACACAACCGAATGATTAAGCGGAAAATTGAAGGAAAATTTGCTGAAATCACCGTGAATGATACGCTTCTACAACAGACTTTGCATTTATGGAATGGTGTTGGAGCGGGTACTGATTTACAGTCAGTTAGTGATGGAATTCTTAGAAAAGATAGCGTTTATACCGTAACTCGAATTAATCATTTTCATGCTAAAGAACGAGAAGAACGTTTTAGAGGTTTATCTGCCTATTTTTTAATAAACGGTAAACCCTATCGCCTCACGGTTGAAACTAATGTGGAGGAAACCGACGAAGCTATTGCTGATATTGCTTTTGTTACGGTTATTTTCTTTGTCATTTTGGTGCTTGGTTTTATCCTACTCAACAAAAAAATAGCCACTAAACTTTGGCAACCTTTTTATACTACGCTCAATCAGATTAAAGGTTTTGACCTGAGTAGTCAACAGGAAATTACGTTTGAAAAAACGAATATCATTGAGTTTGAGGAACTCAATCAGACTTTACAAAAACTGATTGAGAAAAATATTTCGTCGTATCAAGAGCAAAAGGAATTTACCGAAAATGCCTCGCACGAATTACAAACGCCTTTGGCAATCATTCAGTCAAAGTTAGATTTACTCCTTCAAAGTGAATATTTAACCAGCCAAGAGTCTGAAATTATTGAAGCAACGCACAAAGCCCTTGCGAGAGCGTCCAGAATTAACAAAAATTTATTATTGCTTTCCAAAATCGAAAATCAGCAATTTATTGATACCAAAACCATCAATTTTAGTCAATTAATTAATGATAGTCTTGATTTTTTATCAGAACATATTGAATGGAAAAACATCACGGTTGAACAACAAATTGAACAAGATGTGATGATTGAAGGTAATAAGTTTTTGTTAGAAGTTATGGTCAATAATCTGTTACTCAACGCAATACGTCATAATATTGAAAACGGAAAAATTAAAGTAGCTTTTTCAAAAAGCCATTTTGTGATTTCAAATACGGGGAACAGTCGGTCTTTAAATCACAATAATTTGTTCAAACGTTTTAGTTCAACCTCAACCGAAACGCCAAGTAGTGGTTTGGGTTTGGCAATTGTCAAGCAAATTTGTAATCGCTATCATTGGCAAATTCAATATCATTTTGACCAATCACAATCGCTACACGGTTTTTTAGTGAATTTTTAAAATTCAGATTTTCTTCTAAATCGTAGCGTAGTTTTGTTTTAAGAATTGGCACGCAGATGACACAGATGTAAAAACAACGCAGATTTATACAGATTTTATTTTGGAATTATAACAGTAAAACTTTGTGTTCTATGATTTCTATGTGGTCACAAAATTTATAACAAGCATTATGTATAAAAAACTAATTATTCTCCTCTTTCTAATCACAAATGTAGCTTTTGCTCAAAATTCTCCAAGCGGAAAAATTACAGGTAAAGTCATTGATACGTCTAATAATCAAGCCTTGTCTTTTGCTTCGGTTGGTGTTTTTCAATCTCAAAATGGGAAAGATATATTAGTTGGTGGCGTAACAATCCCCGAAAATGGCGAGTTTGTTATCAATAATTTGCCTTTAGGAAAATTAATTATTAAAATTTCATTCGTTGGTTATCAAGCTGTAAGTCAGGAAATTAGTTTAACTGAAAGTCCTTTCGATTTGGGAACAATTAAATTGAACCCCGACACCAAAATGCTTCAAGAAGTACAGGTAAAAGGAGAGAAAGACCAAGTTTCTTTGGGTATGGACAAACGGATTTTCAGCGTCGGCAAAAATTTAACGACCATTGGCGGAACGGCAGAATCACTTTTGCGAAGTGTACCTTCTTTGAGTATCGACGAAAGTGGAAATGCCAGTTTGCGAAATATGGCAACGACTATCTACATTAACGGAAAGCCAACACAATTGACTTTGGCACAAATTCCAGCCAATCAAATTGAGTCGGTAGAAGTGATTTCAAACCCTTCTGCTCGTTATGATGCCTCCACTTCGGGCGGAATTGTAAACTTAGTGTTGAAGAAAAATCGTGAAGCAGGATTTAACGGTTCAGTAAGTGGTGGCTTCGGGAGCAATTCCAGATTTGACGGTTCATTAAACCTTGATTATCACGAAGGAAAATGGAATTTCACGGGACTTTACAATGCCAATTCAACCAAAAACCCATTGAATGGTTACACCAATCGTATCAATTCATTGAATGGTTCACCTGTGAGTTATTTTAATCAAAATACGGATATTAGCCTCAATAACCTTTTTCAGAATGGTCGTTTGGTAGTTGATTATGCGGCGGATAAATTCAATACGTTTTCATTAGCAGGAACGGTGGTAAGTGGCTCTTTTAATACGGTTGCAAACCAAGTATATAATTACCAAAATGCGGCTCAACAGATTACAAGTTCTGGAGGTAGAACGACCATTCCGCAAAACTCATTTACGAATATTGGGGCAGAATTTGACTGGAAACATACCTACGCTCGTAAAGGTCGGGAGTTGAGTTTAGTGACTTCATTTACTCGTAACAATGTTTCTAATGCTGCTGATTGGCTAACAACCGCCAAAAATGCCGACGGAAGTGATGTGCCGACCTATCCTGAGACAGACAAAATTTCGGGCCGTCAGATTGGTAGTCAATATTTAATGCAATTAGATTATGTGCATCCGCTCAACGATTCTACAAAATTAGAAATGGGCGTGCGTAGCTATACTTATAATCGTGACCAACAATATTTTTTTAATCAGCTCAACAACGATACGCAAGTGTTTAATTTATTGACGAATTATTCGCAAAATGCAGATGTCTTAGAAACCGTAAATGCCGCTTATTTTCTTTATAATCACCGACTTAAACGCAAAGTAACGATGGAAGTTGGGCTAAGAGTAGAACAATCTTTCTTACACGGTCTTTCACGATTTGATAATTCAACTTTTGGGTATGATTATCCTTCGGCAAATGGTGGTAATTGGTTTCAGGCATTTTTCCCAACTTTTGCTTTATCGAAAAAATTTAGTGAAGATTCAGAAATTGGATTTAGTTTGAGTAGAAAAGTCGGAAGACCAAATTTTAGACACGTTTTTGTCGGAATTCAATCAAGTGACCGCCAAAATATCACGATTGGAAATCCAAAAATTCAACCAGAGTTTGTCAATACAGCTGAGTTGAATTATAGTCAAAATATTGGTCGATTGAGTTGGTTGGCATCTGCCTATTACATTTACGAAGACCACACGATAAAGCCTTTTACGCAACCATCGGCAACAGACCCAACTGTTTTGGTAACGTCATTTATAAACGCCAAAGCTGATATTCAGTATGGAATGGATAATACTTTCAAATATTCAGTGGGGGCATTTTCGGCAACCGCCAATATTAATGTTTTCAATTTTATCATTCAAACAACCGATATACAAAATGAATTGTGGACGTACCGAGCAAAGTTGAATTTGTCATATCGTTTTCCTGCTAATTTCTCAACACAATTAAATCTCAATCGTGATAGTAAATCTCCAAGTTTGCAAGGGTTTAGATTGCCAGTACAAGCCGCTGATTTTGCTCTTCGTAAATCGTTTATGAATAATCGTGCGAGTGTAGTTTTTGCCATTAATGATATTTTCAATTCTCGAAAATTCCTTTCAACCATTGAACAAGAAAATCTCCTCCAAACCAGTATGAACCGCCGTGATGTACGTTTTTATAAAATCACACTTCAATTACCAATAGGAAAAGCCAATGCTACTTTCCGTAAAAAAGAGCGTAAAATGGAAAAAACAGATATTGATTTTAGTAATTAATGGGCGATAATTAATTTGATATTATGTAGGGGCGTATCGCATACGCCCCATTCTCGAACGTGGGCGTATGCGATACGCCCCTACATAATAAATGGTAAATAGATATTTAATCAGTTACAAGGTACAAAGGCTTAAAATATTTAAAATTGTGTCTTTGTCCCTTTGTGGCTATCAAGTATCAATCTCTTAATCGTTTATCATTCATAACTCCTCATTTATAATTTATCCATCTACATTCTAAGTCCAAAACAACAAAATCCCCTATATTTACACCAATACCCGCTAAAATATCAAAACTCCTTAATAAAACTCTTGATACAATGATTTTTTTTGGTCGTAGTGCCTTGTCTGACGAAGCTATTTTGAAAGGAATTATCAGTGATGGAATTCTGCAAAGAACCACCGAGAACAAACTCTACGAGCAGTATTTTTATTTTATCAAAGACGCTACCTTCAAACATCAACTCTCGGAAGATGAAGCAGCCAGTCTTTATACCGACACGATTTTAGCCTTCATTGAAAACGTAAAAAAACAACGTTTTGAAGGAAAATCTGCGATTAAAACCTATCTCTATCAAATCTTTTCTAATAAATGTGTTGACTTCCTTCGTAAAACTACGACTAACAAGATGAACGTCCACGATGCCCAACCGATTCACGATTGGATTTTAGCGATGCCCGATGATGCAAAAAATGTATTGCAAAAACTTATCTCTGATAATGAAGTGAAGGTTTTGTACGAAAGAATTAAAGATTTGGGTGAAAAATGTCAGCAAATGGTAACGGCTTGGGGCGAAGGATTTTCGGACAATGAAATTGCGAAAGAATTGGGCTATCAAACCCCTAATGTAGCAAAAGTGAGCCGATTGAGATGTTTAGATAAATTGAGAGAATTGTATCGGAGGTAAAATAATTTACGATTCCCAATCACCAACCACATAATACAATAAAAGATGTTAGAGCAAATTGATAAATATTTTAATAATGAACTGAGTCTTTCGGAACGAAAAGATTTTGAACATCAACTCGCTACTGATGCTGAATTAGCAGACAATACCGCCTTTTATCTCAACGCCAATCTTGCCGCAAAAAACTTAGCGAATGAAAAGCGTAAAGCAGAATTTGACACATTAAGACAAGGTATCTCCAGTCGCCCAGTTCGTAAAATTAAGCCTGTATCTTGGGCAGTAGGTATTGCCGCTTCGATATTATTAGTCGTTGGTTTTTGGCGGATAAATCAAGCCTCAGAAACGAATACAGATGAGTTTGCTAATATTTATATTCAAGAACATTTTGAAAATTTACCCGTGAAAATGGATGCCAATGCAGACAGTTTACAAATGGGATTACGACTTTTTAATGAAAAGAAATTAAAAGAAGCTCAACGTATTTTTGAAGCTATTTTATATCGAAAAAATAATGATAGTGAATCCATAAAATACGCAGGGATAACAGCTTTAAGATTAGGTGAATACGATAAAGCTCTGGAATATTTCCGTTCACTTGGTAAACAAACTAATTTATTCTCAAATCCCGGGAAATTCTATGAAGCCATTACGCTGATGAAACAACAACCCGTGAATAAAAAAGAAGTTGAAGATTTATTACAAGAAGTAATTGATAATAATTTGGAAGGGAAAAGCGAAGCGGAGAAAATCAGTAATCAGTGAACAATTATCAGTAAGCAGTATTTCAGTGAACAAATATAAAATAGTAAAAAAAGCCAGTTTGGGAACTAACAGTTTCCAAACTGGCTTTTTTACTGCTAACTGCTAACTGCTAACTGAATTGGTTAGTTAAGTTGTACTCACAACCCCACCCAATAGGGAGGGCTTTTAAAGCCTCTTTCCCTATGAGGAAAGAGATTTAGGGCGACCCACGTAGGGATTAGGGTTTTGGGTATAACTTTACAAAACAGTTCAGCTAACTGCTTACTGTTCACTGATAACTGTTTACTGATAATCGCTCCAACGATAGGCTTCAATCAATTTCATTTCGCCCTCTTTTCCTTTGATAGAATTTCCGTGTTCCATTCCTAAAATGAATTCTCCACGGTTGGTGGCTTTGGCTTTTTCTGCAATGTGTTTGAATAAAAATTTATAATTCACTTCGCCACTTGTAGGTTCATTACGGCCAGGCTCGTCACCAATTTGGAAATAAGCAATTTCATCCCAAGCCCAATCCATGTGTTGTGTCATACGTCCTTCGTTTCTTTGCATGTGCCACATATCAAACAAAATTTTGCAAGCAGGACTATTTACGGCTTTGCAAATCATGTACGTTTGGTCAGAATGACGAAGAAATAAATCTGGATTATCAGACAATGGTTCAAGTACCATCGTTAAGCCGTGCGGTTCAAGAATCGCTGCACCTTGTCTTAAAGATTCAATCACATTAGCTGTCTGGATTCCCATTGGTAAATCTCGCTGAAAATTTCCAGGAACAACGGTCATGTATTTGGCATTACAACGTTTGGCAACTTCGACAGCTTCACGACATTTTGCTAAGAACTTCTCTCTCCAAGTTTTATCGCCCGTTGTGAGCGTACTTTTAGGAGGCCAATTATCAAAACCAACCACAAAAACGCCCATCGACATACCCAATTTAGCCATGGTATCGCCAATTTTAGTTTGTAATTCGGGTGATTTCCCCATCATTCCGTTGTCTTCCAATGCCCGGAAACCCACTTCGTGCATAAATTTCAACTGGTCGATTTCATCTTTTCCCGCTGAGTTTTCAAACATTCCAAAATGCGGAGCGTACTTAAGTTTAAAAGCTGGTTGAGGACTGACAATGGTTTGACTTTCAGTTGCTTTTGTTAAAATTGGCAGTGAAGTTAGTCCTGCACTAAGCATCATATTTTTGGTAAATTCTCTTCTTTGCATGATTGTTTTGGGATAAAAATCCTTTATTTCTTTCTCAAACTCATCAAATATTCTACCAAATTAACGGCTTCGTCTTTGCTCATTCCGTCCATTAAACCCGTTGGCATCATTGAATTGTTCATCATTTTCATAGATTTTACGGCACTTGTCTTTAAGTTTTGAACTGTTCCTCCTGGCATTTTCAAGACTAAATCCGTTTCGGTTTTTGATGAAATAATACCCGTTAACGTTGAGCCGTCTTTCATTTTTAATTCCCAACCTTCATAACCAAAACCAATACCTGCATCGGGGTACATAATGGCTAAATATTGTCCTTCTTTTGATAATTTCGAGCCAATTTCTGATAATTTAGGGCCAAAATCCATGCCTTCACCATTTACTTGGTGACATACCGAACAGTTGGCTGTAAATACCTCAACCCCTTTTTTGGCATCGCCAGACATAGCTACTAATTCAGCCATTGGTGGGAGTTTACTTTTTGTTGTTCCGCTGGTATTGCCCAAGTATTTTGCTGATTCTGTTCTTACATTTCTTCGCCAAGCTCTGCTAACGCCCTCAACGGCAACTGGAATGAAATCTTTTTGAATTTTTCCTTCTTTCAAATAAGCCAAAATCAAATCTTCACCACTCATGCTTCCACCCAAAAACCGAGTACTTTCTCTACGCATAGCAAGCGATTTAGTATTATCAAACATCATTGATTGCAATAAATCTAAAGAAGTTTTGCCGCCATTTCCACGAATACTTCCCAATACTTTAATGGCTAATTCTTCTTTTTTAGGATTGCTGATAACCGCTTTCATCATCGCTAAACCTTCGGGAGAGCTTACTAAAATGTCGCCTGCTTCACGGGTCATTTCTCCTTTTTCAATCATTGTCATCAAACGATTATTTTCTTCTGGTAAACGAAATCGTTGTTGCATTACCACGAAATCTTTACTGCCAAGCGTAGCCATTAATTTCACCAATGCTTCTTTCGCAACGGGCGATGTTTTTACAAAATCAGCATCTAAGTGACTTAATGCCAATTTGTTAATCTGGTTTTGTTCGGCTGAATTTCCTTTCAACATAGCTAACAAAGTTTCAGATTTCGACTTTCCTTTATTAAAATCAAAGGCTCTGAAATAACGTAAACGGTCTTTCAAATCTGTTTTAATATCGGTCGCTAAACTTGCCAAATACTTCACTGATTCATCCGTTCTTGCCCGCCAAACAATGTCACGGCTTGCATCTGTTTGGGTTGGGTCGGTCACTTTTTTGAGATATGCCGAGAAATAAGCATCCCAATTTTCTGATGCTCCGATACCTAAAGCCTCTAAATACCAACGGTCTTTTCCGTCGTGTTGCGTTGCCAAAGTAGCCCACAGTTCGGGAGCTTCAGCTGATTTACTTCCGTGTAAAGCAATCGCACATTCACGACGAATTTGTGGGTCTGGGTCTTTGACAAGATTTTTTACGTAAGCAATTACATCTAATTTCAATTGACGAGCTGCTCTCAATCCCGCAATTCTCATATCTGAATTGCTATCAGCCAATGCTAATTCCGTGTATTTTTTCCCGTCAATTAATTTGCATAAAGCCCAAAATGCACGAGCTTTCATGCGTTGATTTTCAGTATTATATAGTTTAACTAATTCGCTTTCTGATGATTTTCCGAATTTTTCTAAAGCTTTCCACGCTAAATAACGAGTTGCCAAATTGGGGTTTTGTAAAGAAGCAACTGCACCCGCTGGCGTTGATAAATCCATCGCAGGAACTTTATAAGGTGTATTTGGCGGAGCAATTCTGTAAACACGTCCACGCACTTGGTCGCCCGCTTGGTGACCGCCAACTCCGGGGTCGTACCAATCCGCCACAATTAACGAACCGTCAGGAGCTACGCAAACATCAGCAGGACGAAACCATTGGTCTTTTTCCTGTTTCATAATATTCACAATTTCAGCCGAATAACCCGCTCCTGATTTTTGAACTGGGTACGAACGCACCACATTATGCCCAGGTTCGCAGTGAATCATTTGTCCCTGAAAAGTCTTTGGCAATAAATTTCCTTCGTAAACAATCATGCCCGTTGGTGAACCTGAGCCTGTTTGTAAGAGATTTGGCACCGTTCCGGGGTCATTCAAATGCCAATGACGTTTTGGAATTTCGCTTTCGATATTGGTACGTTCCACATTCCAAGAAGCATGATTCATTTCGTCTTTATAACCAAAACTTCCGTATTCCATTACGTAGTTAATTCTTACACCTTTATTGCCGTCATCGTCATTATCCGACTGCCACATTGTTCCGTAAGAATCTACCGCTACTTCATAATTATTTCTAAAATCATTACCCAAACATTCCACTTCCGAACCATCTAAATTGCAACGAAAAACCATGCCTTCTTGGTAATTTTTAGGAGAAATTTCTTTGCCAAATTGGTCTTTGACAATATTCCCTTGTGCATCTTTCAGTTGTCTTCCTTCATTTCCAAAGTTGAAATATAATTTCCCATCAGGTCCAAAAACGAAGGCGTGCATACCGTGGTCGTGTTGTTCGCCTTCCATGCCTTGAAATAGAATTTCTTTTTTATCAGCTTTATCGTCACCGTCGGTATCGGTTAATTTCCAAACGTAAGGACTTTGCGAAACGATAACGACATTGCCCAAAACGGCAATTCCCAAAGGAGCATTTAGTGATGGGTCTTGGTAAAATATCTTGCTGTCATCTGCTTTCCCATCTCCGTCTTTATCTTCCAAAATAACAATTCTATCACCTTCTTTATGGGTTGGGTTTCCCGTAATGGCAGGGCGATAATTGTACGCTTCCAAAACCCAGACACGTCCACGAGCATCGACTTCAATATCCGTAGGGTTCATCAGCATGGGTTCAGTTGCAAAGGTTTTTACCTCAAGACCATCCGCCATTTTTACACCCGCTAAGGCATTTTCGGGTAAGCGCTTTTGTGCCTCCGTTAATACAGAATCGACGTAGTGATTGATAAAACGACTGCTGGATGAATTTTGAAAAGCCGATGAAAACAATACTCCTCCCAACAAAATTGTCGGGATTCCGTAGCGTAGTTTTTTGGATAATTGCATAGTGTTGGAAAGGTTTTTTACAGTTCAATTAATAAAGAGGATAACAACGGGTTTCTAACCAATTGTTCATAAACCAAGTATTGAAATTATAAGAAATCCCTGACAGAATTGCACTTATCTGTCAGGGATTGATAATCTTTCAATACTGTGTATTAGTTATAATATGGCGTAACTAAAAAGTCTTTAATGCCATGCTTTATTAAATTTTTTCCAAATTCCTCTGCTTTAGCTTTTGATTCAAATTTATTATTTAAAACATACTTGAATCTGAACGCTCCATTATTAGTCTCTTCTTCTACAATTTGAGAATTTAGGTCTGAAATATTTTTTTGTAAGTAGGTTAAAGTCTCAGGGGGTATGGGTTGTTTTGTTGCCCTCAATTGAATTTTATAAAACGAAATCTCTGACGTATTTTCCCCATCTTTTATCATTCTGATTACTAAAGATTGTTTAACATTTCTGACTCTTGCTTGTAAGGTAACAATAACTCGATTTGCTTTGGGAGTAATTTTCAGAACATCACTATCTTC
>JAAFIU010000266.1 GCA_013298805.1 Cytophagales bacterium
CAACTTCACCCGTAGAAATTTCCAAAACCTCCGCTAATTCTTCTGGCGTTGGTTCACGTTCAAACTTTTGTTCTAATTCCGAAAACGTTTTCGAGATTTTATTTAAAGAACCAACACGGTTTAATGGTAAACGTACAATACGAGATTGTTCAGCTAAAGCTTGTAAAATTGACTGACGAATCCACCAAACAGCGTAAGAAATAAATTTAAAACCACGAGTTTCATCAAAACGTTGAGCTGCTTTAATCAAACCTAAATTTCCTTCATTGATAAGGTCACCTAAACTAAGTCCTTGATTTTGATATTGTTTTGCAACAGATACTACGAAACGAAGGTTAGCTTTCGTAAGTCTTTCTAACGAAAGTTGATCTCCGTCACGGATTTTTTGAGCTAAAATAACTTCCTCCTCTGGTGTTAATAAATCCACCTTACCGATTTCTTGTAGATACTTGTCAAGAGATTGACTTTCTCTGTTAGTAATCTGCTTACTAATTTTTAGCTGTCTCATATTTTTAATTGGTTAAAAAACCGTTCTACTATTGTAAAAAAGTGGATTCCGTGAAAAGCGACCGTTTATTCGCTTAGACACAAAACCAAACAATTATATAAGCATAAAAACTACTTTTTATAATCGTTTGGTATTGAAGATATTAACGGAATAACGTAAAAGCTTTAAAATTTGTTCTAATTCTTTTCTGGTTTAGGTAAAAGAGCCTTTCTTGAAAGACGGTATTTACCTGTTTTCTTATCAACCTCAATCAATTTCACTTTTACTTGTTCTCCAATTTGAAGAACTCCTTCAACGGTTTCAAGACGTTCCCACTTAATTTCAGAGATATGCAATAAACCATCTTTTCCTGGTAAGAATTCAACGAAAGCTCCAAAAGGCATGATTGATTTTACAACGCCATCATAAATTTCTCCTTCTTCTGGAATCATCACAATACCTTTTACCATGCTAACCGCTTTGTCCATAGACTCTTTGTTAGCTGAGAAAATAGAAACATAACCACCATCTGGCTTTTCTTCAATCGTAACCGTAGCACCTGATTGTTTCTGAATATCTTGAACAACTTTTCCTCCAGGCCCGATTACTGCTCCAATTTGCTCTTTCATGATTTTGATAACCATTGCTCTTGGCGTTTGTGGTTTCAATTCAGCTCTTGGCGTTGCAATTGCTTCTTTCATTTTGCCCAAAATGTGCAAACGTCCTTGTTTCGCTTGGTTCAATGCTTCAACCAAAACATCATACGAAAGACCATCAACTTTAATGTCCATTTGACAAGCAGTGATACCTTTTTCAGTACCAGTTACTTTAAAGTCCATGTCACCCAAGTGGTCTTCATCACCTAAAATATCAGAAAGAACGGCGTATTTACCCGTTTTAGGGTCAGAAATTAAACCCATCGCAATTCCAGAAACGGGTGCCGATATTTTAATACCTGCATCCATTAATGCTAATGTTCCAGCACAAACTGTTGCCATTGAAGACGAACCATTTGACTCAAGAATGTCAGATACTACACGAATTGTATAAGGGTTTTCTGAATCTGGCGGTAATACTTTTTTGATGGCACGCATTGCTAAATTTCCGTGACCAACTTCTCGACGACCTGGTCCTCTGTTAGGTTTAACTTCACCCGTTGAGAAACCTGGGAAGTTATAGTGTAACATAAAACGGTTATATCCAGAAACCATTGCAGAATCAACGATTTGCTCATCCATTTTCGTACCTAAAGTAACGGTAGTCAATGATTGGGTTTCACCACGTGTAAATACGGCTGAACCGTGTGGAGAAGGCAAATAATCAATTTCACAAGTGATTTGACGAATCTCATCTAATTTACGACCATCTAAACGGAAACGTTCAGTGATAACCATTTGACGAACTGCTTCTTTCTCAATATCGTGGAAATAAACTTTCGCTAATGATTTATTTACTGTTGTGTCTTCTGGCAAAGCATCAAAATATTCTGCTTCAACTGCTTTGAATGATTCTCTACGACCACTTTTACTTGGATTTGCTAATTTGGCAACTGCGTAAAATTTGTCATAATAACCCGCCCAAAGTTCTTTTTTCAACTCTTCGTCGTGTGTTTCGTGACAATATACACGTTTTTCAGTTTTACCAACTTCAATTGTCAATTCAACCAAAGCAGCACAATGCACTTTGATAGCATCGTGAGCAAGTCTCAAGGCGGTCAACATATCTTCTTCCGAAGATTCTTGCATTTCGCCTTCAACCATTAAAATATCGTTTGCATTTGCTGCAACCAAAAGTTCCATTTCTGCCTCTTCAATCTGAGAGATTGTAGGGTTTACTACAAATTCTCCTTTGATTTTAGCCACACGAACTTCTGAAATTGGTCCGTTGAAAGGAATATCTGAAACTGCTAAACAAGCTGCGGCAGCTAAACCTGCAAAAGCATCTGGTGAAATAGTTTCATCCGCCGAAATCATCGTGATAGCGACTTGAGTATCTGCATGATAATCAGATGGAAATGTAGGGCGTAAAGCTCTATCAACCAAGCGACTAACTAATATTTCGTAATCTGAAAGTCTTGCTTCACGACGTAAAAAGCCTCCTGGAATTTTACCTGCCGAAGCAAATTTCTCTTGATAATCAACTGATAATGGAAGGAAATCAACGCCTTCTTTTGCTGTTTGGCTTGATACAACTGTAGCCAATAACATCATGTTTCCGCTTCTCACGACCACAGACCCATCTGCCTGTTTTGCGAGTTTGCCCGTTTCGATGGAAATTTCTTTTCCATCGGGCATTGTTATTTTTTTCGTAATTACGTTAAACGACATATTTTTTTGATTTTTACCCCTCACTTGTAAGATGCTACTAAATAGTAAGAGGATTTTGTTGGATTTGAATTGTTAATTTCTTTTTTGTCAATCATTAAATTATCATGTTTCGTTTAGAGCAAGAAAGATTGACAATATCATAAATTAACGCATTACCCAAAGAGAGGAAATAAAAAGTAGGCAATTGAAACAATTGCCTACCAAAAATACTATTTTCTGATGCCGAGTTCAGCAATAATAGCACGGTAACGAGAAATTTCTGTTTTGATTAAATAATCTAACAAACTTCTACGTTTACCAACTAATTTCAAGAGACCCATACGAGTAGAGTGGTCTTTCTTGTTTTTCTTTAAATGTTCTGTCAAATGATTGATTCTGAACGTGAATAACGCTATTTGCGACTCAGCAGAACCAGTATCGATTTTTGACTTCCCATGTCCACGAGATTCGAAAATCCCCTGTTTTACTTCTGAAGTTAAATACATCTTCAACCAGTTTAAAATGTTAATAATTATGAAAACGTGCAAAAATAGCGTTTTTTTTAGCTATTAGCAAGTGTCCCATTAAATTTATTCAAAATCCACTCACCAAATTTAGATTTACTGAATTTTTCTTTGGCTTTATTGAAATAAACGGCATAAACATCTGATTCAAATAATCTTGAATCATTTCGAGCCTTATTTAGGAAATATAATCCTATCAAAAACAATACAACGTTAGAAATCCAAGCTCCCACTTGAACAATCACTCTACTTTCTTTGGCTGCCTTATCTCCTTGTTGAGTCATCACATACATCAAAATAAAGAAAACAATGGCAACTACCACAGGTAAGCCAAACCCGCCTTTTTTTATGATACCCCCTAATGGAGCTCCAATCAAAAACATTACAAAAACAGCAATAGCATTGGTAAATTTGTGATGCCATTCTAAGTCGGTACGGTCAAAATCTTCTTCCTTTGCTACTAAAGAACTATTACTTGATTCTGCAAATGATAGCAAAGTGCTTGCTTCTGAAATGGCGAAGTCGATGTTTTGATATGGATTTGCATTGGGTATTTTTGCAAATTTCTTGTTAATTAACGAATCAATCCAGTTCTTTTTATTCGATTTCATTAATTGCTGCTCTTTGGTCAATTTTTGAGGAAAGGTCTTGAGCTCAAACATATAATATGTCTGGGCAGAGCGATAAAATCCATCTTTAATGAATTGGTAAGCCTTTTTCAAAGAATCAGAGTCATTTCCCAATTCTGAGAGTCCACGCATCATTTGATGATGCTTAAACTGGTCTTCTTCTGTTTTGTGCATATCAAAAGCAGACAAACTCATAATAACTTTACTTTTTGAAAAAGCATTAGTTGCCATATCCGTCTGATTTGAATTACCTGTTTTATCGGCATCTTCCGTGTAGTCATTTCCATTAAACAATTCAAAAATTAGATATTGTTTATTCATAATGGTGTACATCAAAGCCGAATCCGCAATGGTTATATGTTTGTCTCCATCTGATTTTGTATGGTCAAAAATGATAATATTTTTCAGCGTTTTATTATCGGGATATTTTTTTGAAACCTTTATGCTGTACCCTGGCAAATCATTATAAAAAATCCCTTCTTTGATGTTAAGGGTAGTCTTGGTTGTTTTGATGTCATAAAGAAGGCTATAACCTTTTAAGTTTGCCCAAGGCAAAGCAACATTGTTGAACCAAAATGCAAAAATAGTAATGATGACTGCCACAATAAACATTGGTTGCATGGCACGAGTGATAGAAATGCCTGCACTTTTGATTGCGGTAAGTTCAAAAAACTCTCCTAATTTA
Organism: Cytophagales bacterium; assembly: GCA_013298805.1. Lineage (GTDB taxonomy): Bacteria > Bacteroidota > Bacteroidia > Cytophagales > Spirosomataceae > Arcicella. Next base: position 4,632 of record JAAFIU010000266.1, read on the forward strand.
CCATAAGTCATCAAGGTAGAAAGTAACATCGCAAGTGGTAAGGCAATCGGTACAGTAATTAAACTGAAATAAAAGAATAGCTTTAAATAGATTTCAACACCCAAATCTTTACCAAATAAATCGGCAAAATAGGCAACAATTAGTCTCATTAAGAATATAAAAATTACGACAGCCAATGTCATCACAAAAGGCTGCCAAAACGATTTCAGAATGAGTTTGTCAATTTTTTTAATCATAATATTTTTCAATAAAAATGCTCGTGAATCTGGATGAGACACGAGCATCGTGCGTTATTTACAACGCAAAATTACATGAAATTGATTTATTGAAATAGTTAAATACTCTTAATTTCCAACGATTTCTTTCAACTTATATATTAAGTCTTCCCATAATTCATTTAATTCATCTTCGTCAGTATTAGCTGAATAATCAACAATTTTCAAATAAGTTGACCCTGTTAATTCACTCACTTCCATCTTAAATTCAAGATAATTGTGGTCACGTTCGTCAGTGTTTGAAGGAACAAAATCAAATTTTGCCGATTTATTTAATCGTAACTGTGAAAGCTTTGCGATGTGACTTTCTCCATCCCAAAGAAAATCAAAGGTTGAACTATCCTTCAATGTTACTTTTTCCGCAAACCACTGCTGCATACCAGATGCTGAACTTATGTACGGAAAAAGCACTTTTGGCGATGCTCTTAATTCAAACTCTGCGACAAATTTATGTTTACTCATATTTCTAAAAATTTAGCGTATTCTGAATTGGTAATAAATAATTATTCCAAATATATAGGCAATAAAGTACCGAAACTCTCTATTGGCAAAGGTATAAATGTTAGCGAAATTCGCAAGCATTTTTTTTAATTTTACAACATCAAAGTGCCAAATAAATTCTTTTTTAACTGATAATCAACGAGTTAAGCCTTAAAATAATTTAATTTGCAAAAAAAATAATTTTAACAAAAAGCTACTTTTAAGTAATTGATTATCAAGGAGTAATAAAATACTTTCAAAAAAATGCCAAAATGATTTGTCTTAAAATATTAAAATTCTTAATTTTGCACCACATTAATACTGCGGGATAGCTCAGATGGTTAGAGCGTAGGATTCATAACCCTAAGGTCGGCAGTTCGATCCTGCTTCCCGCAACTATTTAAGCCCTTACTGAATCTTCAGTAAGGGCTTTTTATTTATCTAAAAATTG
>JAAFIU010000002.1 GCA_013298805.1 Cytophagales bacterium
GGTTTCAAAGCACTTTTAGTGAGGTTTGAATTCTCAGTCAAAAATTGGGTTGCGTTGCATTTTATCGCATTCTCAGTCATTTTTTTACGTAAAATCAATAAAAAAATAAAAGTTTAAACAGCTTCTTTAGCTAAATGTCTTCAAAAATTATAAAATATTGTGTACTATTTATAGCCATTTTTCTATGGTTACAAGCATACTCACCGTTAATATATAAATCAACGGGTTTATTTCCTGATGATTATCGTTATGGCGACCTATACCGTTTGTCGTACTTGCCTGAGTTCAAAGAAATGGTTGCAAAATGCCCAACAATGGATGCAAACAAGGCAAAACAAGCAGTAGATTTGTTCGTAATTGGCGATAGTTTTACGGAAGCAGAAAGAGTGGGCAAAAGCGATTTTGATGTCGCAAATTACACCTATATACATTGGGCGAAACAGGCTGATATTCAACTGGATTCGAGCAAGAGAAATATTCTAATTTTAGAAACCGTTGAGCGAACTTTCAAAGAGCATTTTTCACAGAAAGCTGAGAATTTTCAATTAGCAGGGCTTCATAAAAAAGAAGAAACATCTCAAAAATCTTGGAAAAGGGTTTTGAAAGAAAAAGCAACCGAATGGGCAAATTTTATCTTTCCAAAAGGAACAGAAGAGCGTTTGGAGCATACCCTGTTTAATTACAATTTCTTCCTGATTTTCAGAGAGTTAAAAGCAGAATTGAATCATAAAATCTTTGATAGAATCGAGAACAAAGTGGTGCTTTCCAAAAATGAACAACATTTATTTTATGTTGAAGAAGCAGATTCGTCTAATGTGCATTCAGCATTTTACCCAGTAAGTCAAGCAGCAATTGATACTTTTATTCTAAACGTCAATCAAACCAGACAGACTTATTTAACAGCAGGATTCGATGAAGTTTATCTATCAGTTATTCCGAATAAAGTAAGTATTTTATCTCCCGATTTAGGAAATTATAATCACTTAATCGAGCGAATTCAAGCTGATAAGAGAGTTGAAACACCAATTATTGACACTTATTCTGATTTCAGAAAATCACCCGAAAAAAATTACTTAAAAAGTGATACGCACTGGAGTTGTGCAGGAAGGGATATTTGGTTAGCTAAAGTCAACAAAATACTAAAAAAGCCAACTAACTAAGTTGGCTTTTTTAGTATAAAATCTTACAATAAAGTAATAACACTTTTTATAACTGCCCCTAAACGAACAGCATCAAAAATGCGTTGTTCAGTTGCTCCGTGTTGTTTTACTGATGCTTCGTGCGAAGTAACACACATTTCGCAACCATTCACCGCAGAAAGCACTAAACTCAATAATTCAAAGAATTCTTTTCCTAATACTGGTGACATCATAATTGACATTCTGATTCCAGCAGGCATATTTGTGTAGCTATCTTTGTTCATGAAGTGACGGAAACGATACAAAATATTGTTTGCATTCATTAAAGACACACAAGCAGCTACTTCCAACAATTCCTTCTCCTCCACTCCTTTCGTTCTTGCAGATTCTTCAAGCGAAGTAATCAAATCTATTGCTTTTTCGTTTATCGCAATTGATAAAGCAATTAAAACCGCCTCTTTTTCATTTAAAGTCTGTGCTTTTAATGAATTTGAGAGGTTAATTTTTAAGTCTTTGATATAACGATGGTCTGCTGCATTGAGACGATTTAAGAATACACTTTCAAATTCAGCAGGAAGGTTAATTTCTGCCAAAAGGTTTTTCTTAGTTTCACTTACTGTTCCAAACATGATTATTGATGATTATGAAATTCAAAAAAATAGCGTCGTAAAATCGTTCATCAACAAAATTTGTTCAGAACGTATTTTACAACGCTAAAAATACTTAAAACTATGCGTTAAGAGTTTCTTCTCCTTGTTTCCAATTGCATGGGCAAAGTTCATCAGTTTGTAAAGCATCTAATACTCTCAAAACTTCGTCAACATTACGTCCAACTGATAAATCGTTAGCACAAACCCAACGAATAACTCCTTGTGGGTCAACAATATATGTTACACGGTAAGCAATTTTCTCGTTTGCTTCTAAAATTCCCAATTCCTCCGCTAAAGATTTAGAAGTATCAGCCAACATTGGGAATTTTAATACACGTAAATCATCGTGGTTGTTTCTCCAAGCCAAGTGAACGAATTCAGAGTCAGTTGAAGCACCAACAAGAACTGCATCACGGTCAGAGAAATCATCGTATTTTGCGTTGAAGGCAGCAATTTCAGTTGGACAAACGAATGTGAAATCTTTTGGCCACCAGAACATTACCATCCACTTATCAGCATTTTTATGGTCTTCAGAAGTAATATCGTGGAATTCTTTCCCTTTTTCAAGAGATACTACGGCTGTTTTTTTAAAAGTTGGGAAAATTGAACCTAATGATAACATGATTTTAATAAATTAAAGGATTAAATTAAAATAAAAAATAAGAATAATACAATTTAATATTTCGTTCTGAACAAACTGATTGAGAACTAACTTTGAAAAGTATTATTTTCTTACTTTCTACAAAATTGCATCAAAATCATGTAGTAAAACAAATTGATAATTTCGATATTTGTATCATTAGAATCTATAAGTATGACCATCACTCAATTAAAATACATTTTAGCGGTTGAAAAACATCGAAACTTCGTTCAAGCTGCTGATAGCTGTTGCGTTACCCAACCAACACTTAGTATGCAAATCCAAAAGTTGGAAGATGAACTGGGCATTAAAGTATTTGACCGTAGCCGCCAACCCGTTGTAACAACGCAAATCGGTTTGGAAATTCTCCAGCAAGCCAGAGTTACTATTTCGGAATTTTACAAAATAAAAGACACTGTAAATGCAGGGAAACACGAAGTGTCAGGAGAAATTAGGTTAGGAATTATTCCAACACTTGCCCCATATCTCTTACCTTTATTTTTAATGGAATATTTAAAAAAATATCCTGCTATTGAATTAAAAATCAAGGAATTAACAACCGATAGAATCATTCACGGCTTGAAAAATGATGATTTAGATTTAGGCTTGCTCGCTACTCCTTTACAACAAGCCAATATTGTGGAGCATCCTATATTTTACGAAGAATTGGTGCTTTATGTTTCTAAAGAAAATGCGATTTATAAGAAAAAATACGCCATTTCAGAAGACATTGACCCAAGTGAATTGTGGCTTTTGGAAGAAGGACACTGTTTGCGTTCGCAAATTGAAAATTTGTGTGAATTGAGGCGAAAATCAATCGGCAGAAATCAATTTGAATACCAAGCAGGTAGTTTGGAAACGCTGAGAAAAATGGTAGAAAGAAATCAAGGAATTACGATTTTACCCGAATTAGCTACTATGGATTTTGACAAAGAAAGGTTAAATTTGATACGTAGGTTCAAAAGTCCAGCTCCAGTGCGAGAAATCAGTTTAGTCGCCCACAAGAATTTTGCCAAATCAGGAATACTTAAAACTCTAAAAAATAGTATTTTAGCAGCGTTACCCGAACAAGTTAGAAATAATAAAGATACAAACGTATTGAGTTTATGAAAAATAATCCTAAAGTCCTAACCGCTTGGACCATGTATGATTGGGCAAATTCTGTCCATTCTTTAACGATTACCTCCGCTATTTTTCCCATTTATTTTCCAATTGCGGCAGTGATGATGCCATCAAAAAGCACAAAATTGGACTTTTTGGGTTTTCAACTCGAAAATACGGTTATTTACTCGTATGCAGTTTCTTTAGGATTTTTATTATTAGCATTTTCTGTGCCTTTGGTTTCGGCAATTTCGGATTACACAGGCAAGAAAAAAGTCTTCATGCGAATGTACTGTTACTTGGGAGCAATTTCTTGCATGATTTTGTATTTTTTCAAAGAAGGAAATTATTACTTAGGCACATTTGCGTTCTTGTTTTCAATTGTTGGTTGGGGCGGAAGTATCGTGTTTTACAACTCCTATATACCAGAAATTGCGACGGAAGACAAGTACGATTCACTATCTGCAAGAGGCTTTACGATGGGATATTTAGGCAGTGTGATTCTTTTAATTCAAAACCTCACAATGGTCTTAAAACCAGAATGGTACGGTGGAATTACAGGAGGAGAAGCTTCACGAATTTCATTTTTGACCGTTGGTATTTGGTGGATTGTTTTTGCTCAAATACCGTTTCATTATTTGCCCGAAACCAAGAAAGCACAAAAACAGTCGGGCAATTGGATTTTTAATGGTTTTAAGGAATTGAAGAAAGTATTTGGAGAATTACAGAAACTAAAAACTACAAAGAAATTTCTATCCGCATTTTTCTTTTACAATATGGCGGCTCAAACGGTCATGTATCTGGGAGCTTTATTTGGTGGACAAGAATTAAATTTACCTTCTGATGCCCTGATAATCACCATTTTACTGATTCAATTGGTGGCAATTCCAGGAGCATATATTTTCTCTAAAATCTCAGAAAAAGTCGGGAATACAAAATCACTTTCATACATAGTTATCATCTGGATTGTGATTTGTATTGCAGGGTATTTTGTCTATACACGTAATGAATTTTATGTTTTGGCAACGGGAATTGGCTTTGTGATGGGCGGAATTCAATCGCTCTCTCGTTCAACTTACGCAAAAATGTTACCTGAAGATACACTCGATACTGCTTCATATTTCAGCTTTTATGACGTATGCGACCGCCTTTCTACGGTAATCGGGACATTCATGTTCGGATTGGTTAATCAGCTAACTGGAAGTATGAGAATGAGTTTATTATTTCTAACGGCGATTTTTGCAATTGGTTTTATCATTCTTTCTCAAATACCGTCGAAGAAAGTTTATTAACCTAAATTAAGCCTTTTTACTCTTTGCCATAACTGCCTGATAATATCGAAACAAGAAATCGTAAATAAGCAATTCATGTACCCGTTGATTGTCTGCAATAGCTCGATTAACTGTCATGTGAATAGTATCGCTCAGATATTTTGTCAGTTCTATTCCTGTTTTATATAATTTAACTTGTTCAATAATCTTTTTGGTCTGTAAACTTTTAAAGGCAATCGACTCAAATAATGGAGATAATTCATGAATTTCGACCAAAGAATTATCTAAAATTCGCTCAATTGTCCGACGATTATCTCTAAATCGTTGGTCAATTTGGAGTTTTAAAGACTTTTCCATTCCAAACTCATTGGCAAAACTTGTTTTCATTCTTTCCAATAAATCCTTTTTCTCAGCAATTGTCAAACCAAAATCATTCAAAAAAGTATCAATTATTTTAAGCGTCCATTGCCAACGAATTGATTCACGTTCATCGCCCCAAGTTTGGTTGAGCATTTGCAGAATGGCGTTGCTATCTACACAAAAAAGCGTCTCAGTCAATTCTACGACATTCGCACCATAACGCTCTATTTCTCTCTGATAAGTATCGGCTTGCACTTTCCAAATAACTCCTTCGTATTCATAAGGTTGAATAACTTCTTTTATCATTTGAAAGACTTTACCTAAAAAGGATAAGTCTGGTAAATGCACCCTAAAACGTAGATGTTTTTCGGGGTCAGCATAACGGATAAAAAACCATTTATCAATCAAATTTTCGTCTAAAAGTTGTTCCAAAAGAGGTTTTAAAGCCGTTGCCAATATCGTATCAGCAACCTTCGCTCCAGAGTATAATTTCAAATAAAGCCACTCAGAACCTAATGAAAAACTTCTTTGAATCGAATTTTCAACCTTGGGTTTAGTTTCAGCTTGGTAAACCTCATCATCATTAATCCAAGCGGCAATAAATTGGTTTGTAAATCCTTGACCTTGCTCGTTTTTAACTGGGCTATTTTCATTTTGAAAGAAAAACTCCTTCAATTCAATTTTATCTCGTTTTTTGATGGCATCAAGCCAAATTTGAACACTCAGTTGATTCTCAGTATTGACCAACAATTCATTGTCTAAATCTGCCAAAACAAAATACTTTGGTAGTTTCCATTTGGCAATAAATGTGTTAAGATTTTGTTCTAAATCTTCTGATTTATAATAAATTAAGATCTGAAAATCATCCTTTTTAAGATGCCAAGTTGCTAAAGATAACACTACTTTTTTGAAGGTTAGTCGAGGAATAAAATCAGCATTTGGCACAAGTGAAGTCCAACCAATATCCAAACTTCTTTGCAATCCTTGCGTTTGTAAATCACTCAAAAAATGATAAATGGGCAATGAGTTTTGCGAGAAATTATGAGCATTACTCAATCGAGGAATTACTTCTTTTCCTAATCGCTTAGAACGAAGAATAACCTTATTTTTGTGCAAATCAACAGAAACTAATAAATCATCTAACGGAATTTGATTTTCAGCAGGTAATGAAGATTTTGCCAAATATGGGATTTCGTATTCTCTAAAAGGTGGGTGCAGAAGAATATTACCAATTCTATTTTCGGGTAAATGGACGATTTCGGCGAAGATAACATCAGGATTTTTATCTTGTTCAGTCTTGGCAATTTCTTGTATAATTTCAAGAACAGCTTTATCGGCATGAGCAAACCTTCCCAATAAATTTACCGCACTCGAACCACTAACTGATTCCAAAAAAATGGGCAATTTTTCATCTCCAGTAAGCCTAAATACTACCGATGAAGAAGGAGCAAATTTAGTATTATGTGGCAAAAAATCTTGAAAAAAATCTTCCTCCAAATTAACCTGATATTCATTTTGCTGGATGGCTTCAATCCTACGCTTAAACATTTTTTGTTGAAAGCCACTTTGTGAGTATTGAATGATATTTTTCTTCTTCTCAGGCAAAACTAAGCCATTCGCAATAGGCGTATCATACCTTTTACCAGAACCTCCATAGCCAATTCCCGTTTCAGTATCTAAGGCAAATAAGAGTGGTAACTCATGGGTTTCATAACGCTCAATATATTGCTGCTTAAATTCTTTAATATTTTGATTGTCAGACATTTCGCACACGAGAGACAATATTTCTCTGATTTCTGATAAAGCGTATTTATAACTCGTATCTAAACGATTATTAGTGAAAATTCTCACAGAATCAGTCTGAAAAAGTTTACCTTCTTCATAAGGAACATCAAAAGCGTTTAAGGTTTCAATGACCTCCTGATAAGCACTTATTGAGTTAAAATCTTTGGCATCTATTTTTGTCAAAAGTATTTCAACTTTATCCAATAACTCAGCTAAAAGACCTTTGGGATTTAATGTTTTTCTGATTTGTTTGGTAAAATCTTCTCCAGTAATGGCAGGTTCTAATTCATTGACTAAAAGCTGATTATCAATTAGTTGTTCTATAAAATTAATGGCTTCTACTTCCGAAATTTCATCATCAACTAAATGTGGAATTATTTCTTGAATGGTTGAACCATTTTTGCATAAATCTAAGACTAACTGAATGTACTCCGACCACGTGATTGCACTAATTTGATGCGTTCTTTTTCCATCTACATACTTATATTCCACGTAACGAATTTCCTCACCAATTTGATAAATACTTGAATTAGAACTGTATTTTAACGAAAACTTAATTTCGGGGATTTCAGCCAATTTTTGTGCCAACGCCCCCGCAAAGTGCATATCCAAACGGGTACTTCTTGCTAATTCTGGAGCTAATTGAATATTGGTTTCATCGCTCCACTGAACCACACCACAACCCGCAAAAAGCCCAAAAGGAGTGCATCTACTGAACATTCGACTATAATATTTACCGAGTGATAAGGGGATTTTTTGTAGTTTTTTGGGGTCAGTCATTTTACCTTCTCTCCAGTTAATCGCTTCCTGAAAAAGTACTGGAGAAGCCAAATAAATAGCCTCCGCAAATTTAGGATTTTCAAGAAGTTGTTTTAGAAAAGTCTCCGAAAGTGTGTCAGAAAAAGGCAGAGATGGCGTTCTGATAATGAGTTTATCATGAAACATAGCTAAAATTTGATTCTTTAGGTTTGATAATGTTAAGCAGAAACACTTTGATGCGTCAAATATTTCGCATCAAAGTGTGAAGATAATTAAAAATCAAATCTTATGGTTAAGGTTATTCCAAAGACTAATATTCCTGACTGATTGGGTGAATCATCAATTCGTCGATAACCACGTGCTTGGGTGATTCCAAAATATAGGCAATGACATCCGCCATATTTTGTGCAGACAAATACTTTTCTTGGTGTGGGTCGCCAGCCGAACGATTGTGGAAAAACGTATCCACCAGTCCAGAATACACCACCGAAACTTTGATACCATCTTTTCGAACCTCTTTTCTGAGTGCCATCGAGAAAGCATCTTGAGCGTATTTTGATGAACAATATAACGAACCACCATCAAAAACACGCTTGGCAACGTCTGAGGCAACATTAATAATATGCCCTGCTCCTGCCGACTTCATGTATGGAATAGCTTCACGACAAAAAAGGAATGTGCCTTTCACGTTAGTATCGTAAATAGAATCCCAATCTTCGGTAGAAATTTCGGTGGCTTGTTTGAAAACCCCAAAACCTGCATTATTGATTAAGGCATCAATTTGCCCGAAAGCACTAACGGTTTCAGCAATTATGTGCTTAACAAAACTCTCATCGGCAACTGAACCCACAAAAATTTCCGCTTTTCCGCCAATCACCTCAATTTCAGACTTCAAGCTCATTAATTCTATTTCGCTACGAGCTACTAAACTTACATTTGCACCTTTTTCGGCTAAAGTTAAAGCCAATGCTCTACCAATTCCTTTACTCGCTCCCGTAATTAGTACGGTTTTATCTTTTAATGACATCTTTGTTTATTTATAAATGAGTTTGAATTGTTTCAAAAGTAAGGAGAAATAATGAACATAAAAAAAGCCAAGAAAATCTCTTGGCTCATTTATTAATCTAAAAATTCTCTAAACCATTTAGCAGAATTTTTCAATGTTCTTTTTTGGGTTTCAAAGTCAATGTGGACTAAGCCAAAACGGGGTATGTAGCCTTCTGTCCATTCAAAATTATCGGTCAGCGTCCAAGCCATGTAGCCATTTACTTTTACACCTGCTTGTTTTGCCTTTAAAATATGTTGCAAATATGATTCATAAAAACGGATTCGGTCAATATCGTGGATTTGGTCTTCGTGAAAAGTATCGTCAAAAGCTGCCCCATTTTCAGTAATGATAATTTGCTTAATTCCTTCGTATTGAGATATTTGCTCTAAAATTTGATACATTCCATCGGGCGAAATTTCCCAACCAATATGCGTTAAATCAGTTACGTTTCTATGTTGAGGTTTCACTTCGGTAGCTCCTAAATATGGCATCCACCAAGCATTTTTAACCACAATTTTAAAATAATTCTGTAATCCGATGAAATCAAAAGCAAAAGCAAGTTTCTCTAAGTCACCTTCTTTGACGTATTTTTTCATCATTTTCTTGAGAAAAGGCAAATCCTCCACAGGATAACCCATGCCTAAAGTTGGTTCAAGAAATAACCGATTAAAGAGTGCATCGGTGCGTTGAGCAGCTTTTATATCAGATAATTTATCGGTAAATGGTTCAATGTACGAACATGAAAAAGTTGTTCCAATAACCGCATCTGGGACATTTCGACGAATAATTCTCCCTCCTTCAGCTTGGCACATAGCGGTATGATGAATGGCAGGTAAAAAATTACCCATTCCCATTCTTCCTGGGGCATGGTAGCCCGTCATATAGCCCAAACCCGTAAAACCCGCTGGCTCATTTAGCACCATCCAGTATTTAACTTTACTGGCAAATTCACGGGTGACAACTTCACAATAATCTGAAAACCAATTGATTATTTCTCGATTAGTCCAACCTCCTCGGTCTTCGAGTATTTGGGGTAAGTCCCAGTGATAGAGTGTCACACAGGGTTCAAGTCCATTTTCTAAACAGCAATCTATCACTTGATGATAAAATTCTAATCCTGCCTGATTGACAAGCCCAATGCCGTTGGGCAAAATGCGAGTCCATGAAATTGAAAAACGGAAAGAATTGAAATTGAGGGATTTTGCAATAAGAATATCTTCTTCAAAGCGATTATAAAAATCACAAGCTACTTTGGCATTTTGCTTGTCTTTGATTCTACTCTTTTTGCTTGAATATCTATCCCAGATAGACTCTCCTTTTCCATCACTATTCCAAGCACCTTCATTTTGGAAAGATGCCATAGCCACTCCCCACATAAAATCACTGCCAAAGGCTTGTTTGGAAAACTCTTTTGACTGTAAAATAGGTTCAGCCAACGAACTAATTATTTGATTATCTTGCATTTACACGTATTTTTTCGGGGTGCAAATGTAGATATTATTTTTGTAATGTTAATATTAAATCTTTTGTGACTTAATTTTTATAGACATTTTGTATACTCTCGCCCATTGACGGATTGCTATTAAAATCGAATCCTAAGAGATTTGCAATGGTCTTAGCTAATTGATTTTGAAATAGTTGTCCTTCGGTTTTTACTTCACCCAAAGCATGAGTATCTGGCCCTAAAAATGCCATCCAAATTTGATAACAATCTGATACTTTTTGCCCGTGACTCGTCCATTGCGACTTGATTCTATCTCCTCGTCCGTGGTCGGTTGTGATTACGAAAGTCGTTTTATCCTTGTATTTTGGATTCGATTGGCAATAATTCCACAAGTCTGCTAAGTATTTGTCGAAAGAATTGGCGGCAAAAAGATACTCTTTGTATTTAGCTTCGTGAGCTAATTCATCTGTTTCATCAAAAGATAAGAAAAATACTTTTGGCTGATTTTTAGTAACGTATTCTTTTGCCAAATAATAAGTCAAAAAATCGTGGCGGTCACTTCCAGATGGCGGAATATTCATTTGCATTTCGTTCAATAATTTTTCTCTATCCGAAAGATTTCCGTTGACTAATTCAATTCCAGAATTTACGGTTATACCACTCCTTTTTTCATTAATGATAAATGGAAAAACGTCCCAAGTTGAATAAGCGGCTACTTTTCCTTTAAAATTTGTTTGATTATTAAGGTACTCTAAAATGGTAATATTTTGGTTCTCAATTTTGTTGTTCGAGTTTACTTTATCGTCGGCATAACCCGTCAAAATTTCATTATATCCAGGATACGAAAACCAGTACGGATTCTTGACATTTACTTTATTTCCTGCCCAACGATTCCCGTAAACTTGTCCTTTTTCACCAACTGTTTTCCAGAAGAAAGGTAAAAGTTTTTCTCTTCTCTCCTTCTGAGAATTTGCCCAAAATGTTTTGTAAACTTTACTCGAATCAGAATCAAACTTTTTATCATTGGCAAGGGTTGAATCGACGCCACCAAAAAGTTCCTGCCAACGAAAACCGTCAGTTGTAATGATAAAAACGTTTTCAGTTTTAATTTTTTGTTGAGCAAACGAATTCGAAAAACTGATTAGTAGGACAAAAAGAAATAGTTTTTTCATGATTGAAAATAAAATGAGCTTTTGACTATTTGTGAATAAAATATAAAGATTTAGCCTTCAATAAGTTATTTTTGATAACATATTGAAGGCTAAATCTTTAATAGAAATAACCTTAAAACTTCAATTTCAAGGCTCTACGGAAAATTTGACCTAAATTATTCGATTCGTTTTTGAAAGTATAAACTTCCATTCGTTTTTGGGCTACTTCCTCCAAATTTCGTAAAAAGAGCTGAGAAGTCTGTTCTTGCCAAGCCTTGAAACTCTCACTGATATTTTCGTGAACGGGTAAGTATTCAATAAATCTATCGAAATTAAAAACGGTATCGGCAATTCCTGCCCCAGCACGTTCGCCATCCCAAGCGTTAATTTGTTGTTCGATGTGATTGGGTACAGGAACCATCATAATTGGTTTTCCGAGATACATGGCTTCACAAACGGACTCAAAACCAGCGGTACAAGCCAGACCCGAACACTCCTGCATCATGGTCAAAAACTTTTCAGAATTTACCTGATGAAAGGTTAGATTTTCCCTAAACTGCCATTCATTAGCAAATTCTTTATTGTTCCAAAAACAGTGAATTTGTACATCACGGTGATTAGAATGCCAATTGATAATATCTTCACTCAATTTGTGGTGAGTGATGTAGGCAAGAATAAACGGTTTTGACTTTGGTGTAAGTTTTTTTACTTCCTCACGCAAAAGTGGTGGGGTAACGGCGATAAAATTGGCTTTATCATCTGGCATTTCTACAAACGACAAAGCTAATTTTCGAGTTGAATTTAAAGAGGTAAGACGAGTATTTAGATTCAATAAGAATCTGTCTAATTGTTTATTGGGTAATGAAACAAACGATTTATGCAATAATAAATATTGATGACCAATACAAACTACGGGAATAGTTGGGCGATAAAATTTGGCGTACAAACCGCAAATCATATCGTAAAAATTGACAATAACATCGGGCTGATGTTCTTCCACTTTTTGAGCTAATAATTGGACACTTTTACGATATTTCCCCAATTTCATAGCGTGTGTACGAATGGTGTCCCAAACTTTTACCGCTTTGGTTTGCCCATAAACTAAGCTCGGAGCAGGGAATGTATGTATTTTAACGGGAATTTTTTCTTGGAAAAACGTTGGTAAATTACGCTCATTATCCATTCCAACCATCACTGAAACTACTTGATGACCAGCATTTGTTAGAATTTCAAATAATGAAATGGCTTGTGTAAGATGTCCTCTTCCTTCGCCTTGTACTACAAATAAGAATTTGCTCATTTTTTTAAATTTAGTAGTTTTCTTTTGCGTTAAGCCACTCCCATAAAAACCTTATTGACTAAACTAAACGTTTCATTATCAGGTAAATCATCGGTTTCTTCTACGAGTTGTAAATCATTTTCACGGAGGAAATAAAGTAATTCCCAATTTCCGTAATGGTCTTCAACCAAAGCCGTCATAGATTCTACCCAATCGCCAGAATTCATGTAAATAATATCATCAATTTTTCTAATGTCAGGCTTATGAATATGCCCACAAATGATTCCATCGCAATGATACGCCTTTGCCAGTTCGGTAATTTTCTCCTCAAAATCAGACACATAATTGACGGCTTCTTTAACTCTTTGCTTTATACGTTGTGAAAAAGAATAGTACGATAAGCCACGCCAAGAACGGTATTGATTATAAATTTTATTCATCGATAAGAGTAAAGTATAACCTACATCGCCTAAATAAGCTAACCATTTCATGTTGGAAGTCACCGAATCAAAAATATCTCCGTGAGTAATTAGAAACTTCTTTTTACCTGAACTGAGAATATAGTCACGCTGAATGGTGAAAGATTTCCCAAGCGAAAATGGGATAATTTGATCTAAAAAATCATCATGATTTCCTCTCAAGTAAATAACTCTTGTCTGCTGAAATTCAATCATTTTGAGAACTACACGGAAGAAGGCGGTGTGTTTTTTCTTCCAAGAACCTCCTTTTTTTAGCTGCCAACCATCAATAATATCACCATTCAAAATCAACGTTTCACAGGTAACTGATTTCAAAAAGGCTGAAACTTCTTTTGCTTTTGAACCTTCAGAACCTAAGTGGACATCTGAAATAATGATTGTCTTGTATTGTTTGACGGTTTTCATAAAAGGCTTTAGCAAATGCTAAAAAACATTGTTTAAGGATTGATAAACAAATTTCAGCATTTAGTATAACCTTATGATTTCCAGAATATTAAGGAATTGTTATTTAGTTTCTCGAAAACAGATAACCAACACCTTTGATGGTTCGGATATAATCCTGACCAATTTTTTCTCTGATTTTACGGATATGAACATCCACTGTCCTTTCGGTTACATGAATGCCTCTATCCCAAACATTCAGTAAAATTTCGTCACGAGTATAAACACGATTAGGGTTGCTGACGAAGAACATTAAAAGGTCAAACTCCTTTTTGGGAAGTGTCCAAGAATCTTCATTGATGGCAATCGAATAATTTTGTCGATTAATTATTAAATCGTCTAAAACAACCTTTTCTTCACTATCATTCTCAAGAGAATTTCGTTGAAAAACGGCCTTAATTCTACTGATTAAAGCTCGGGGTTTCACAGGTTTATTGATATAGTCATTTGCCCCAATTTCAAAAGCTGCAACCTCTGAATATTCTTCCGAACGTGCCGTTAAGAAAATCAAATAGGCATTTTTGAGCATTGGGTCTTGTTTGATGATTCTGCCTGCTTCAATGCCGTCCATAATGGGCATCATAATGTCCATGAGAATCATATCTGGCAAAAATTCTTGGGCAGATTGAACACCCTTCAATCCATTTTCTGCTACTCGAATCTGAAATCCTTCACGAGAAAGATTATATTCAAGCAACTCTAAAATATCGGGGTCGTCATCAACCAATAAAATTTTTTGAGTAAATTCTAACATTTTTAGAAGTCAATTTGAGTAATTATTCTCAAACTTACATCGCCAATATTAACTCTTTGTTATGGCAATATTATGCTTCGGATGTGTCCTCAGAACAAGATTTACGAAACAAACATTGAAGTCATAAACCAAGTGAAGTTTCTTTGAAAAGTAGTAAGGATTTTTGATACGTTTTTCATTTTTGTTGGTTGTTTAAATTTCTACAAATTAAATAAACCAATGTAAATTAATGATTAACAAGACTTTATGGAATTATGAAATATTGATTTATCTGTCATTTATTCAGATTTTTTGGCAAAAATCCTTGCACCAAAAGCTGGAATATTATCTATCGTTATTTTGTGGATTTTCACAACTACGGTATTTTGTGGGTCTAATAAATCTTCCATCACAGTTCCTTCGGGCAAATTTACGCTCACGCAGAAACTTACCTGATTTTCGGAAGAATTAACCGCAATGATATTGAAATCATTTTCGGTAAATCGTAAAAAGGCAAATTGCTGATTTGTCAAATATAATTGCTCGTATTTTCCTACTTGCAAAGCCACATTGGAAAGTCGTATTTCAGTTAATTTCTTAATATAATCAAAAATCGGGGGGTGATTTTGTGGCATTTCAAGAGATGGACGCAACTGTCCATCGTCTCCCCCTTTTTTCTTACCTTTTTGCCCAAATTCGCTACCATAATAAATCGACGGAATACCAACCATTGTAAATAGTAAAGTATGAAGTGGAAAAATATGAGCTTCATTTTTCAAAATACTGCTTACACGATTTACATCGTGATTATCTACAAAATTATAAAGTTGTAAGTTTTGATAAATTCCCTTTTGACTAAATTGACGATTGAATGTGTGGGCAATCTCAAAATAATTAGCATCATTATGACTTGAATATAGTCCTTTGTAAGCCTCATAATTAGTGGTAGAATCCAACATATTTTCATTGGCAATTTGGTTATAATCTCCGTGAATCATCTCCCCCATTAACCAAAAATCAGGATTTCTTTGCTTGCAAAATTTAGTTAATTCTGTCAAAAAACCTTTATCCATAACCTCCGCAACGTCCAAACGCAATCCTTCAATACCAAACTCGTCCATCCACATCGCAACCACTCCGTAAATATGGCTTTTTACCTCATCATTGCTAAGATTTAGTTTTACCAAATTATAGTGTCCACTCCAACAATCATACATAAAATTATCCCTGCAAGGGCTTTTTTTACGGAAATCTATTCCCGAAAACCAATCTACGAATCTTGAATTTTGACCATTCATTTGTAAATCCTTAAAAGCCCAAAAATCTCTTCCCACGTGGTTAAATACGCCATCAAGTACCAATTTTATGTCATTTTTACGCAATTCTTTACTGAAATATTTGAGCGTATCATTTGTTCCCAATCGCTTATCAACGTGATAATAATCTGCCGTATCATAACCATGTTGACTTGATTGAAACAAAGGACCTAAATACAAGGCGTTACAGCCCAAGTTTTTGATATTAGGAATCCAGTCATATAACTTATTGAGTCTTTCTACGGGTTGAGCCTGAAAGTGATTATGAATCGGGGCATCACATAAGCCTAAGGGATAAATATGATAAAAAATAGCTTTGGTTGCCCAAGATAAATTACTTTTCATTTGAATAAATTTTATATACCTACCGATAGGTATATAAATACAAAAGTATAAATAATTTGGAATAATGATGCATTCGACAAGATTTTTTTTAGAAAATACTAAGAATAGATACCGTAAGAAAATTGACGAATGATGTCTTGCTTTATTGCTGGTGTGAGAAATTCATCATTTCCTTGATAAAAACGGGATATTACGGAGTGAATTAAACTTAGAAAACCCATTGAATAAAGCAATTTTCGTCCTGCCATATTACCATGATTAGTGACTGCATTTTCAAAAAGGTTCTCCAATAATTGATACTGATGATTTAAAAAAGGAGCAACAATTTCATAAACTTCACCTTGAATGGGCGAGTTTTCGAGAATGAGTAAAAGTCTATAAAATACTGGATTATTTTGGGCAAAATTGAAATACACCTCCACAACTTTATCTAACGAAAAAGGCAAATCACCAGAATAATTAGTCGCCATTTCAAGTTGAGCAAGAAATGGTTCAAAGTTTTCGGAAATTAGCGTTCTTAATAACCCTTCCTTATTACCAAAATAATAATACAAAGTAGGCTTGGATATTTTTGCCAATTCGGTGATTTCCCGCACTGATACAGCGTCATAACCACGTTGTGAAAACAAGGACAATGCACTCGAAAGAATGAAAGTTCGATTATTAGGTTGTATATTCTCTTTTTCCAATATTTTGTTTGCTCAAATAATTCAATGCAATTTATAAACTAAACTATATAAAATGAATATAATTAAGTTTTAGATTTTGAAGCTATATTTGGAGTAAAATAAACAATCATCATGCAAACAATTCAATTTGAAATTTATCCTAATTTTTTCATCGTCGCAGATGCTTATGGAAATCCAGAAAATAAAACAGTGTTATTGCTTCATGGAGGAGGGCAAACTCGGCATTCATGGGGAGATACTGCAAAAATCCTTTCCGAAAATGGCTATTACACAATAGCTTTAGATGCCCGTGGACACGGTGATAGCAGTTGGTCGGAAACGGGTGAATATTTGATTGAAGACTTAGGTAATGATATTAAAGCAGTCATCAAACAATTGAAACAAAAACCTGCTTTAGTGGGTGCTTCCATGGGTGGCTTAACCTCATTGATTGCAGAAGGAGAATCTGAAGAAAGTATTTCATCAGCCATAGTTTTGGTAGATATTGCCCCAAAAACTGAGCAAAAGGGAATAGAGAGAATTTTTGCTTTTATGTCTTCCAATAAACACGGTTTTGCATCCATCGAAGAAGCTGCCGAAGCAGTTTCGGTATATTTACCTAATCGTACAAAACCCCAAAACCATTCAAGATTAGAAAAAAATCTCCGTTTAAGAGCCGATGGACGCTATTATTGGCATTGGGATATGAAAATGTTAGAGCTTTGGAAAAGCATCACGCCCGACCAACAAATCAAAAATGAAACTCGGATGTACGATGCTGCCAAAAACCTAAAAGTACCAACGATGATTGTTCGGGGTGGAATGTCGGATGTGGTTTCGGATAAAGTGATGGCTGAATTTTTGGACGAAGTTCCACACGTGCGTAGTGTCAATGTATCGGGGGCGGGTCACATGGTGGCAGGCGATTCAAATCATGCTTTCACTAATGCGGTATTAGAATTTTTGAAGGAAGTTTATTAATGTACGACACATACAGTAGGCTCTGTTACAAAAAAAAGACGGACTCGAAAGCCCGTCTTTTAATTTTACTTATTGTCTTTAGAATCATCCTCTCTTGATTTTCCATCTCCTCTTCCTTTGCCTTTTCCTCTGTTGCCACCTTTTTCATCTTTTTTGTCACCTCTACCGTGGTCATCATCACCGTCATCACCTTTTTTATTTAGGTTTTGATAAGCATTGAATTGTTCAGGGGTAAAGATTTTTTGAAATTCACCTTGACGATATACTTTAATATCATCTTTGGAAGTTTTCATGGCTGAACGGTCTTGGCTACCTCTTGCAGCATCTTTACGATTAATACATTCAGTATTTACCGCCAAAACTTTTTGATATTGGTCGTCAGAAAGTGATAAACCAGACTTTAATTGTTGTGAATATTGCACTGCTCTTTCAGCAGATGAACTTTTTTTCCAACCACCCTCATCTTTACGGCCTTTTTTTTCTTCTTTTCTACCTTCATTTCTATTGCCTCTTTTATCAGTTTTAGTTTGAGGAGTATTCTCTGGAGTTGATACTACTGGAGTTTGTGCGAATACCGCAATTTGAACAAATAATAAAGCAATGGAAGCAATAATAGCCTTTTTCATGTAATAATGTTGTTTAATAAATAGTAAATAATTGTTTGAACTTACAAACGATTTAAAGTTTAATATATTGTTTTAAAATTTGTAAATCTTCAAATAACAAGTTAAATGAAATACCTTTTTAAATAGGTAGATTTCGGAATTGAAGTTATAATTTATTAATTTGGTAACTAATTATTGTCATGTCAATATTTTCAATACTTTTTCAAATTACGTCCGTTTACTTATGACTCCCAATACCCCTGATAATCGAGCTTATTTCTTCAAAATTGACACAACGATAAAGAAAATTCGTCAAGGTCTTCAAAAAAAATTGGATGATAAAAATGTTGATTTGACGGTTGACCAATGGGTTCTTTTAGACCATATTTTCAGACATGAAGCCGATGGGGTTAGCCAAAATGAATTGGCAGAAATGACCGTTAAAGATGCTCCCACTGTTACCAGAATCATAGATTTATTAGTAAAAAAAGGTTTAGCTGAACGTAAAATGGCCGAAAATGACCGAAGAAAATTCAATATTACGCTTACCGATGCAGGCAGAAGCAAATTTCATGAAGTTTTTCCGATTGTTGCAGAAGTCCGCAGGAAAGGTTGGGGCAATTTAAACGATGATGATTATCAAACTTTTGTAAGAATTTTGGATTCAATCTATACCAATATCACGGCATGATTTTATAAAAATTGATTATCAACCTCTAATTAGGCTTCTACCTACCCATGAAAATAATGTAAGATACAAATTGACAAAAAAGTAGTAAGTCCCATCAAAATGGTCATGATTGTATAAGACTTCAAAGCTAACTCCGTACTGACATTCGCAAATCTTGACACTACCCAAAAATAGGCGTCATTGGCGTGAGAAACCATCATTGACCCTGCTCCCATCGACATTAAGGTTATTTGTTTTCCCCATTCTGAATCAAGTCCTAAAGATGGCAAGAGTGGCAAAATTATAGATGCTGATGAAATGATGGCAACCGTTGAAGAACCTTGTGCAGTTTTGAAAATGACAGTCAAAATAAAAGGTATAAAGATTCCAAGATGAAGATCACTAATGATTTCCCCGTAAACTTTGCCCAAATCCAACATTTTAATGATTTCTCCAAAAGCTCCACCAATAGCAATAATGGCTAAAATTGGCCCTGATTTTTCAATAGCACTTTCTAACAAATGATTTATTTCAGTCTTTTCAATAGTTTTGAAAAGGGAAAGTGCCAACAAAATACCAATGAAAAGTGCGGTAATCGGCTCACCCAAAAACTTTATCACCGAAACTATTTGTTCAGGAAAAATGGTAGGATTGAGTAAGATTAATGATTTAACCGAAATCAAAAAGATTGGAAATATAATCGGTAAGAAAGAGTGAAACGGATTAGGCAAATCTTCACTAAAAACCTGATAATCAATTGGTTCTACAATTTGCTCTTGGTACAAATAATTATATTTTTTATTCGCATATTTTCCCCAAAAATAAACCACAATCGTTGAAGGAATTGCCAAAAACGTCCCCAAAAGCATGGTTTGTCCCAACTCAACATTGAGTTGCCCTGCCGCCGCCGTAATTCCAGGATGTGGAGGAACGAGACAATGAACGGAGTACAAAGCCCCTGCCAAACAAACCGTAAAAAATACGTGTGAATTTTTTACTTTTTTACTCAAAGAATGCAATAAACCGCTCAAAACAATAAATCCAGAATCGCAGAAAATGGGCAAGCCAATGATAAAGCCAATCAAAGTAATTGCCAAACCTGCTGATTTCTCACCTGTTTTCTGTAAAATGTAATTGGCAATACTTAAAGTTGCCTTTGTTCTGTCTAAAATAACACCCAAAGTCGTTCCTAAAATAATCAATAAGCCTATTTTTTCAAGCGTATGCCCAAAACCCGCTTTTAGGCTTTTGATGACTTCTTCACCCGAAAAATTGGCGATTAATCCTACCAAAATAGAGACTACCAGTAATACAAAAAATGTATTTAACTTAAATTTTGAACTTAACAGAATTATCAATAAAATACTGATAATCAACAAGATAGATACAAATAATGGTGAAAGCATTTTGGTTTGGATTTATATTTTAAAAAACTATGACATCTCCCCCGCAATTGACCTCATTAAAATCTTTTTAACTTCTTGAATATCTTCGCTTTGTCCCAAAGCAAACATTAATTTGGTAATCGCTGCTTCGGTAGTGATATCCGCCCCACTTACCACGCCAATTTCTTGTAAAAACTGAGAAGTTTGATAACGTCCTTGAGAAACACGTCCTCCATTACACTGCGAAACATTAAAAATAATGATGCCTTTATCAATAAACTCCTTCATTAATTTCAAAAACCATTCATCCGTCGGAGCATTTCCTGAGCCATAAGTTTCTAAAACAACTCCTCTTAATTCCTTTATTTCCAACACATTACGAACTACTTTTTCAGTAATTCCCGGGAATAGTTTTAGAATAAGAACATTATCATCAAATGTATTATGGACTTTCAAAGTGACATTGGGTTCGTAATTCTTCAAGTAAGGTTTATTGTATTCAATCTTAATTCCTGCTTCTGCCAAAACTGGATAATTTTCAGATTCAAAAGCATTGAATTGTACACTTTCATTTTTCCTTGCCCGATTTCCACGTAATAAAACGGAGTTGAAATAAATACATACTTCCGAAATCACGGGGCGATTGTGCGTTTGGTCAGCAGCAATTTCGAGAGCAGTAATGAAATTTTCTTTGGCATCAGTACGAGCAACCCCGATGGGCAATTGAGCCCCCGTTAAAATTACGGGTTTATTCAGATTTTCCAATAAATAACTCAATGCCGAAGCTGTATAAGCCATAGTATCCGTTCCGTGAATAATCACAAAAGAATCATACTGGGTGTATTTTTCCTTGATAATTTCAGCTATCTGCACCCAAACATCAGGATTCATATTGGAAGAATCCAACAAATGGTCGAAAGTAAGCACCGAAATCTCAAAATCTAATCGAGCCATTTCGGGCAAATTATCAGGAATTTGGGCAAAATCGAAAGGTACTAAGCTATCTGTTTTAGCATCATAAACCATTCCTAATGTGCCTCCTGTATAAATTACAAGCACTTTTACGTCATTTTTACCGTCTGCTCTTGTTTTAATTTTTATCGTATTCATTGATGAAGTTTATTTGTAAGTCCAATGTATTATGTATTAAGTCTCAAGAAATTAAGCTGATGTATATTTCTTTTATTCAAAAAAAGGATATTCCACAATACTTGAGACCTAAGACTTAGGACTTGAGACTTTTCGCATTTAAGGTAGTTTGTTCTATTACTTTTTCAACGCTAACTTGCATGATATCAGCTACTTTTTGAGCAATAATTGTGAGGTATGCAGGCTCATTTCTCTTTCCACGATACGGAACTGGAGCGAGATAAGGAGCGTCAGTTTCCAAAACGATATTTTCTAAACTGATGTGCGGTAGAATTTTGTCTAATCCCCCATTTTTAAAGGTCACTACGCCACCAATTCCCATTAAAAAACCCAATTCAATGGCTTTTTGGGCATCAGCTAAGTCTCCGCTAAAACAGTGAAAAATCCCTTTCAAATTAGGGTCGGCATTTTTTTCTATAAGTGCAACGGTCTCCCAAAACGCATTTCTTGAGTGAATATCAATCCATAAATTATGTTTTTTTGCCAATTGACATTGCGTTAAAAAAGCTTCTTCTTGCTGTTTTTGAAAGGTTTTGTCCCAATATAAATCCATGCCTATTTCTCCTATCGCCAAGAATTTATATTTATTCAGCCATTCTTCTACGATATATAATTCTTTCTCAAAATCATCCTTCACATAACACGGATGCAAGCCCATCATGGGTAAACATTTGGTTGGATATTGTTCTGCCAAAGCCATCATACCATCAATCGTTTCAGAAGCACAATTGGGCATCCAGATTTCAGAAACACCTTCCGAAAATGCCTTTTCTAACATCGCCTCACGGTCTTCCGCAAAGGCATCATCATAAATATGGGCGTGCGTTTCAATAATACTTAAATTATTCGTCAAATTCATTTTTGTTAATCTTTATATACTGATTAGGTTTTGGTGTTAGGTGTCAGTATCAGAAATGCAGTTAGTTCCAATTGTAAAAATTCAAATTGTACATTGAGGCAAATATCTATCCTCTAATATAAACACACTGAAATCTAAACTCTAAAATCTATCTCAATAAACTCTCCCTTTCCAATCTACTTTCACGGGTGAATAATAGAAAAAAATCATCGTCATTTGCCACCAATTGGCGTAAAATTCGTACAAAAATAGGTGTTTAATAAGATGATATTCTTTCAATTTTATAATTGTTGGTAAAACTGTAATGGTTTGATTTAACCATTTCAATAACCACACCCCCCCTGCGATTTTCCAAGAAAAAGCAAAGCCGATAATGATTAAAATGGGCAAAAAAAGAGCTTGAAAAAACAACAAACCAACTACCCACCAAGGACATTGTAATGCTCCAACCATCCATCGTTTGCGTTGATGCAAAAACTCCCGAAGATTAAACATGGGTAATGTTTGATTAAAAACTTCTTGATTGATTGTATTCTTGAAAGCAAATCCTTTATTTACTACTTCGTGGAATAATGCAAAGTCTTCGGTAATTGAAAATGGTATTTTTGCGTATCCACCTGTACTTTCATAAGCATCACGACTAACCGCAGAATTATTGCCTAAACCAGTCAAAGGGATTTTTAAATCTGCTGCAATTTTCAATAAAGTAAGAGCATGAAGCCAATCAATTGACTGAAAATGATGCCATAATTTATTTCCATGAATAGACGTAATGCCTACTTGATGACCGACTTTAGAATCTTTTTCAAAATTAGCAATCATACCCTTTACCCAATCAGGATTAACGGTTACATCGGCATCACAAATCAAAAAATATTTACCCGTTGAATGTTCATAGAGATTAGCTAAAACATTTGCCTTTCCTCTTTGATTATTAATAACTTTCTGAATATCAATTAATTGAAAACATTCTTTTCCTTTTATAAAATCAGTTACAAACCATTTTGTATTATCCTCTGAGCTATCATTCCCAATTAATACTTGCAAACAATCTTTGGGATAATCCAATCGTTCAATGGATTGAAGACAGTTAATTATATTATCTTCTTCATTCCTTGCGGCAATCCATATCGTTATTTTGGGGTATTTCATACGTGATTTTTAAAGGTATTCAAAAGATATAAGCATTGCCTAATGCTACAACTTTTTAAAAGTAAATCCTTGTTCAGATAAATGCTCTAATACTCGTGGCAAGGCATACATCACATTCTTACTTGCCTTTATGCTATCATGAAATAATACAATTGAACCGTGTTCTGTGTATTTTAAGGTTTTCCTCAAAACTTGTTCTTTATTTATATTTTGGTCATAATCAGCGGTGAGAACATCCCACATCACAATCTCTTGGGTTTTCAGAATTTCTTTTGCCTGATTTCGTTTTATTCTGCCATAAGGCGGTCGAAAAAAATGGGTTGATTGCTTTGACATATTTTTTATTTCAACTTGACACAAATCAATGTTGTTCAAATATGCTTCTCTTTCCGTGTTCCATCCTTTCAAATGATTAAAAGTATGATTTCCAACGGTATGCCCTTGGTTTACAACTTGTTGAAACACATTTGAATGTTTTACAATATTATCTCCAATACAAAAAAAAGTAGCCTTTGCATTAAATTTCGCCAATTCTTCCAATACAAATTCAGTAATTTCTGGAATTGGGCCATCATCAAAAGTCAAATATATTTCCTTTTCTTCGGTCGGAATTCGCCAAAGAAAATCGGGATATAATGCCCGCATTAAGAAATTTGTTTTGTGAATAACCATATTTTACGACAACTTTCTCCCTTTCCAAGTATAGCCTTTTCCTTGAGCAATTAACCCAAAAAAGACCACATAAAATGGATAAAAAATTTGAACAATTGGAATATATTTAATTTTATCTCGATGACCTAAAAAACTGATTACCAGCGATAAAAAAACAAATTCAAATGAGAATTTTAACAGTAAATTTGTATAATTCAAAGTAAATAGACTCCAAATCACCCCCAAATTTACGATAAAAATAAAGATTGCTAAAGCCGAAACCTTCCAATTTTTGTAATATTTCCATTTACTCGCCCATCGGCGGCGTTGTTGATAAAAATGTTGCCAATCGGGTTGAGCGTTTGTAAGCACAATTACTTGTTTATCCGCATTAAAAACCACTTTATCGGGATACTTCTGAGCAATTTTGTGCATTAAAAACTCATCGTCGCCCGAAGCTAAATGCTCATTTCCTGAAAATCCACCCACTTCTTCAAAAACTTCCCGTGTGTAGGCAATGTTTGCACCATTGCACATATTGGGCTTTTTTAAGTACATCGCACACGCCCCCGAACCAATTAAACTGGCAAATTCGATGATTTGAGCCGAATTCCAAAAACTTTCTTCATTAATAAAAGAGACAGGAGAACTGACCAATTTGGCGTTTGTGGTCTTAAAAATTTGTTCAATGGAGACTAACCAATTTCCCGAAACCCTACAATCGCCATCTGTTGTGATTATCAATTCCCCAGAAGAAATTTCGATACTTTTCTGTATTGCTCTTTTTTTGGGAGATGCACTTTTATCATCAAAAATATTGAGCAATTTCAATGTATATTTTGCCTTTTCTTGAAATTCCAAAATTACATTCTCTGTATTATCTGTCGAACCATCATTAGCTATAATCACCTCAAAATAATCAAAAGGATAATTTTGATTATCAAGGTCTTCCAAAAGTTTTACGATATTAGCTTCTTCATTTCTGACAGGAATAATAACGGTTAGTTTTGTATTTCTTTCGCTTGTATTTGAGATTTTTTCTCGGCTCATTTTCAACCATGTAAAAACCAAAACAAGGTTAAAAAGTGCATATAAAATATTTATTATCAAGAAGAAAAGCATTGATTTACGTTTTGTGTAACATGGGAATCTTTCCCGTTTTATTTAGATTTTAAAAATAAAAATCCTCCCACTATTACAGGCAGCAAAATATTAATCGACCACAAGAAAAAAGTAGCCGTAACCACAGGAGACGTTTGAACTGAATAAAGACTAAAAAAATGCAAAGCGGAGAACTCCCTAACGCCTAAATCGCTCAAAAAATTAATGGGTGGAATTATGGTTTTGAAAAGTAAAACTAAGCAGGAAATTGCCCATAACTCAAAGAGAGGAATATTTATCTGAAAAATAATTAAGACAATCACAAATTGTAGTGAAAAAGTAAGATAACGCAATATTGACCAGAAAAAAACGGTTCTAAATTCCCGCAAATCAAATTCAGTGAGAGCTTTTAGGTGATTTTCATATCTTTTTATCCATTGAAAATTACTCAAAAATAGCGTTATTTTGTCACGAAAAGTAAAAACAATAATCCCAAAAATCAAGGTGAAGATTAACAAACAAAAAATTATTTGGTCGAAAATTGAGATATTTTTGGCAAAAATTATCGTGTAAGCAATTACTCCAAAAAGGATTGAAACATAAAACTGAATACCATTTCCTAATAAAATTGAGCCAATGCCTTCTGAGCGATTTTTGCTTTTCAATTTCATTAATCGTCCTGCAAAATCTCCCAAATTTGCAGGTGAAACAAAACCCAAAGTCAATCCAATCAAAACGGATTGGTAAGCATTTACAAAAGTAATATTTTCGATTTTTCGAGCTAAGATTTGCCATTTTTTAGCTTCAAAACCCCAATTTAGGAAGATTAACAAAATAACAAATATCAATTTATATGAATTTTCTTGAAAGAAAATTCCTCGAAACTCACGAATTAAACTGTCAATACTTTCTTGTTTTTGTTGGAGAGTTTTGAATAGAATGATAAAAATTAATGCAAAAACTACCCATTTAATTACCAAAAATAGTTTTTCGGGTAAAATGCTTGCTTTGGGGGGTGTTTCTTGGGTATTTTGCATTATGGCTGAAATAAAAGAAAAAATAATTTTAGGGGTTGACCCTGGAACTCGTTTTATGGGTTACGGCGTGATTTTAACGCAAGGCGATTCTATGAAAGTGTTGCAATATGGAGTCATCAACGTTAGCAAATATACAACGCAAGGAATGAAATTAAAGAAAATTTACGAGCGTATTATTGGTATCATTGAAGAATTTTTGCCCGATGAGATGGCAATTGAAGCTCCATTTTTTGGCGTAAATGTGCAATCTATGTTGAAATTGGGCAGGGCTCAGGGTGTAGTAATGGCGGCAGCACTTTCTCGTGAAATTCCAATTGTCGAGTATTCGCCCAAAACAGTAAAACAATCGGTTACGGGCAATGGAAATGCCTCAAAAGAGCAGGTAGCAGCGATGCTCGATAATCTTTTGAAAATGAAATTAGATGCCAAAATGTTTGATGCAACGGATGCCTTGGGCATTGCAGTTTGTCATCATTTTCACGGAACGAGTATTATGGCTACCATGAAAGGAACGAAAAAAGGGTGGGGTGCTTTTGTGAATGAAAATCCTGAGAGGATAAAATGAGAAAAGAGTTAGGGGTTAAGAATTATAAGTTATGAGTTGAGAAGTTAATGTGGTTTACAGTTTGCTATGTACTACAATTAAACTAAAAATTTAGAATGAATATTAGACAACGTACATACAAGTTTCTTCTCCTATCGATTGCTGTTAACTGTTTACTGATAATTGCTAACTGTCACGGTCAATTATCTAATAAACAAGGTATTAGCACTATTTCTATTCATCCTTCTGGTACATTGTTCACTTTTGGCTTGCCTCAATCTTCTACCATCCCAAGTGGATTTCAGCAAAGTGTTTTTAGTTATACTCCTTTCCCATTTACCGTTTTTCCAGTAAATACAAGTATAAACCGACAAGGGAAAACTGAATTTTCTGGCTTAATTGGCTCGTTTGATTTAGGTTTGAATGTTTCTAAACTATTGAAAAATGACCGTATTTTCAGATGTGAAGCAGGTGTTTATTATGCTTGTGTACCCCATAGCTATGCAATTGGGAACGATTATCAATTTTTATTGAATAATAAAACCGCAAGTATTTGGCAAAATACTATTAGTTATTCTGGGCTTTCTGCAAGCCTAACTTACACCTCAAAATCACTTGGGAGAAGAACCTGGGGTGAAGCCAGAAATTATGCTCAATTCGGAGTTAGAACAATGAATTATTTGGACAAATCGGCTGAAAATCAAGAAGATTGGGTATTTAATGGCAAAGGGTTTAAAATTCAAAGTGAAGTAATTAGCAGAAACGCTTTCTTGTTTTTTCTCGAACTTGGCAAAACTTATTGGCGAAGAGTTGATGATATGCGTTCTTTAGATATGGGAATTCGTGTTGGTATTCCAACCAATAGTTTTGTTTCTAACACTTTTACGGGTTACAACAATAATCAAGCAACTGGAGCCAATAATATTCTTGAAAATGGGGCATATTTTGGCTTTCAAATGTCATATCATTTGCCTTTAGTTCAACTCCAAAAAGAAAAACCAAAAATTAAAAAAGCAGATAGAATTTACTGCGAAATGGAACGCAAAGTTACCGTAAAACATCGTTACAGAATCACAGAAAATGAACTGAAAATTCAACTTTACGACCATGAAAATGAAGATGAAGACGAAGTTTCAGTCTGTTTTAATGGTCAATATATCCTTGAAAAATATACACTTACACGGAGACCTAAAATTATTACACTCAAATTTCTCCCAAATCAACAAAATATATTGACTGTATTTGCTCATAATACAGGTAAAGAAGGAGCAAATACCAGTGCTATTCGGTTTGTATTGAGTGGGAAAACAGAGGAAATTATTTTGTATGCCGATAAAAAAGAAGCGGAAGGGATTGAGTTTTTGTATTGAGAAAAATCAAAAAACTTTCGGAATAATAAACTATGTAACGCAATGAAAATTAGACCACTGATTTCACTGATTTTACCGAATTACACCAATAAAATCATTATACCATTAAGGGAAAATCTGTTAAATTTGTACTATCTGGGTTATATCATTTGTCATGCGACAAACTCTTTTTAATTCAATTTTTTTTGCCAATGAAATTTAATTGATTTACTTGCAAAACATCAAAAACTAATCCAAAAACTCATGAAAAAATCTCATTATGCTATTCTAAGTATTTTGTTTATTTGGAATAATATTTCTGCCCAAGTTTTACCAAGTAATAAACAAGTCCAGTGGCAACAAATGGAAACTAATCTTTTTGCTCATTTTACGGTGAATACCTATACCGATAAAGAGTGGGGAGACGGAACTGAATCGCCCAATATCTTCAACCCAGTCAATTTTGATGCCCACCAATGGGTAAAAGCTGCCAAAGAAGGAGGTTTTAAGATGATAATTTTAACCGCAAAACATCACGATGGATTTTGTCTTTGGCAAAGTAAATACACAAATCATTCCGTAAAAAATAGCCCTTGGAAAAACGGTAAAGGTGATATTGTGAAAGAAGTATCGGATGCTTGTAAAGAGGCAGGATTGAAATTTGGCGTGTATTTATCGCCGTGGGACAGACACGAAACGACTTACGGAACAGATAAATACAACGATTATTACAAAAATCAATTACGAGAATTATTATCCAATTATGGAGAAATATCAGAAGTTTGGTTTGATGGAGCAAAAGGCGAAAACGCAAAAAATATGCAGTATGATTTTCAAGGATATTGGGATATTGTTCATCAATTACAACCCAATGCAGTTTTATTCTCAGATATTGGTCCAGACGTGCGTTGGGTTGGGAATGAAAAAGGTTTTGCGGGCGAAACCTGTTGGTCAACCATCACCACCGACGGTATGGGTATTGGTAAAGCCGATGAAAAATATCTAAATACGGGCGACGCTAATGGAAAATCTTGGATTACGCCTGAGTGTGATGTTTCAATCCGTAAAGGGTGGTTTTACCACGAATCAGAGAACAGCACAGTCAGAACTCCCCAAAACTTAGTGGATTTATACTACAAATCTGTTGGAAGAAATGGCTTAATGTTGTTAAATATTCCGCCAAATCGTGCAGGACTTTTTGATGAAACAGATGTCAATGCCATTAAAGAATTTAGAAGTATTTTGACTGAAACATTTGCCAATAATTTAGCCAAAGGAAAAGCTATCTATTCATTGTCCGACAATAAGTTAAGTACAGCAATCACCCTAAAAGAAAATCAGATTTGGGAATTAAACTTTAAGCAAACTGTTCAATTTAACAGAATTTCATTGCAAGAAAACATTGCAAAAGGACAGATGATTGAGTCATTGAGCATACAATATTGGAATGGTGTATCCTGGCAAAATTTAAGTAATGCAACAACTGTTGGTTACAAAAAACTACTAAAAACCAATCTGATAGAAACGAATAAAGTCCGCATGAAAATCCATAAAGCTAAAGGAACTGTCAGTTTAGCAGAAATTGGTTTTTATAAAGCGTCTGATAGAGAATAGTTTTTGGGAAAAGGTCAGAATGTTGATTAGCCAGATTCTGACCTTATCGCTTATCGATAAAACAATTTGGTGCAAATTAACAATAGTGTCCTTGAAAATCTATTTTTCTATTTGTAAAAACGCATCTTCTACCGTTTTCACAGGCAATTGGCACGTTTTATTATAACACACAAAAATCATCGTTTCATCAGCTTTTGCTATACGATTTTCCAATAAAGGCAATTCACTTTGAGTTGTGGTACCAGATATAATTTTATTGGGATAAAATCTTAAATCTATTTCTTTTCTAAACTGCTCCGCATCTTTCCCAACAATGGCAAATTCTACCGTTGGCGAAACCATTTGTGTTGCCAAACACGCCCAATTAGTCAAATAATCAACATTTTTGAGCAATAAGTCTTTCATTTTGCAGAGCATCAATTTAGATAAATCTTTAAAATCTTCTCTATCCAACAACAAACCTAAAGTATAAAGATTCCGAGCCATCATAGAATTTGAACAAGGAATTACATTATCAAACACTTCTTTTTTTCGGGCAATTAATGCCTCAGCATCTTTGTCGGTAAAGTAAAATAATTGGTCTTCTTCATCCCAAAAATTCTGACAAACATAAAACGTTAATTTCTCGGCTAAATGTAACCAAATTTCTTCAAAAGTAGCCTGATACAAACCGGTGTAAGCATCAATTACGGCTGCATAATCTTCTAAGAAACCTTTAATTTTGGTTTCGCCATTTTTATAACTGTGCGTCAAAATGCTGTCTTTCAAGAATTTATCTTTAATGAAATTGGCATTCTGCAAAGCCAATTTCAAAAATTCTGCTTCGCCAAAAGCACGGTAAGCATCAACTAAACCTTTGAGCATCAAACCATTCCAAGAACAAAGAATTTTATCATCTAATCCTGGGCGAATTCGTTTATTTCTTTCTTGATTTAATTTCTCAATCTGTTCTTTATATTTTGAGTTTAAAATCGTGTCATTTTTCCAAAGAATATTTACACCGTGTTCCCAATTTCCATATTCTGTTACTTGATAATCTTTGCAAAAAGCCTCAGAATCGAAGCCTAAAATTTCGTCAATTTCAGCTTTATACCAAACGTAATATTTCCCCTCCACTCCTTCTGAATCGGCATCTAAAGCAGAATAAAAACCACCTTCGGAACTGGTCATTTCTCTTTTTAGCCAGCCAATTGTCTCATAAACGGTTTCTTTATAAAGTTCTTCGCCCGTCAACGTATAGGCGTCTGCGAAAAGGCTAACCAATTGTCCATTATCATAAAGCATTTTCTCAAAGTGCGGACAAAACCACTCACTATCAACTGAATAACGAGCAAAACCACCGCCCAATTGGTCATAGATTCCACCAATAGCAATTTTATTGAGGGTAAATTTTAAATGATTGAGTGCTTTTGGGGAAGTTTTAGCATACCGCAATAAAAACATCCAAATAGAAGGCATTGGAAATTTTGGACTTCTTAGAAAACCGCCCCATTCTTCATCAAAAGTATTGGATAGCTTTTTATACATCATATCCAAATCAGACTGTACAAAGTCTTGATTTTCAAAGATTAAGCCATATCTGTCAGTTTCTCTAAAAAGCATATTTGCCGTAAAACCTTCAGCAGACTTTTGGAGTTCTTCTTGACTGTTTCTAAAACCATTATTAACAGCCCCCAATAGTTTTATCCAGTTTTGTTTAGGGAAATACGTACCTCCGTAAAAAGGTTTTCCATCGGGCATCAAAAAAACATTCAAAGGCCAACCACCTTGCACACCCATTGCTTGGACGGCATCCATGTAAATTGCATCAATATCGGGACGTTCTTCACGGTCAATTTTAATGTTCACGAAATGGCGATTCATCACCTCCGCAACGTCGTCTTTTTCAAAACTTTCGTGTTCCATTACATGGCACCAATGACAAGCCGAATAGCCAATACTGACCAAAATAGGTTTATTTTCGGCCTTAGCTTTTGCCAATGCCTCCGCTCCCCAAGGAAACCAATCCACAGGATTTTGAGCGTGTTGTAATAAATATGGGGAAGTTTCTTTTGCTAAACGATTCATGAATTTGGGAGTTCGGATTTAGGGGTTGGTGGTGCGATTAAAATTATTAAGCCTTAACCCCAAAATTGGAAGCAAATATACTTACAAATTAGTAGGTTGTGAATCTTTTAAGAAAGACTAATGTTAAAAATAATAACCATTAACTTTATACATTAACCCATCATGTTTACCGTAGAACAAATAGAACTTGCTCATTCAAAAGTGAAATCAGGAGCAGATTTCCCTAAGTACATACAAGAAATCACCCTTTTAGGAGTCAGAAGTTTTGAAACTTGGGTTTCCGATAGTCATACAGAATATTTTGGAAATGATAATTTCAAAACTTTGTCAAATGCTCAATATGAAAGTCTCTTTATCGCTGAAAAAAGTAATAGTGAACTATTCATTTCAAAACTAAAAAGCCACCAAAAAGGCGAAACAGATTATTTTACATTTTGTAAAGATTGTGCTGAAACTGGTATTGAAAAATGGATTGTTAATTTAGATAAAATGACTTGTACCTATTTTGACAATGCCAATCAAGAAATTTTGGTCGAGCAAATTCCTCAATAACAATAGGACAGGTTTCTAAACTGTCTAATAAACGATAATAACAGGGTTAAAACCTGTCATACCTTCATGACAACTAAAAAAGTAGAATCAGTATTGACTCCAAGAACACCACACTTTGTTGGTGACGGTTTTAGAGTACATAATTTTATTCCAAGCGTAAGAGGTTTGGATATGCAACGCATGAGTCCGTTTATTATGTTGGATTATAATTCTAAGTTTTATTTTCAACCAAGTAAAGAACCAAAAGGCGTAGGCGTTCATCCACATCGTGGATTTGAAACCGTAACCATTGCTTACAAAGGGAAAGTAGCGCACCACGACAGTAGCGGTGGGGGCGGTATCATCAGCGAAGGTGACATTCAATGGATGACTGCTGCTTCGGGCGTGTTGCACAAAGAATATCACGAAGAAAATTTCAGTAAAACGGGTGGAGAATTTCAAATGGTTCAGCTTTGGGTAAATTTACCAGCTAAAGACAAAATGTCAAAACCGAAATATCAAGCCATCAAAAACAGTGAAATTCAGCGTTATCAATTGGAAAATAATGGTGGAGAAATTGAAGTGATTGCAGGGCAATATAAGAACGTTGGAGGAACAGCTTCAACTTTTACGCCCGTCAATATGCTCAATGCTAAAATGAAGAGTGGAGCAAAAGCAGATTTTTCATTTCCTGCACACTTTAATACGTGTTTATTGGTAATCGAAGGAAGCGTTTTGGTAAATGGCGTTGAAAATGTTCCAACTGATAATTTTGTTTTATTTAGTAACGAAGGCGAAGATTTTGTGGTGGAAGCAAAAGAAGATGCAGTTGTGTTAATTCTGAGTGGTGAACCAATTGATGAGCCAATTGCTGCACATGGGCCGTTTGTGATGAATACCAGAGCCGAATTAATAGAAGCATTTGACGATTTTAATGCAGGCAAATTTGGGTATTTGGCAGATTAACGATGATTTGGGTTGTCTGAACTATGATTTGTAAGTTTAATTAAATTTTGGGATTAAGTAAAATTTTAAAATTCCCAAAATCCTAAAAATCATAGTTCAGACAAAATAACCATTCTTATAAAACTCCCTTCGCAAAGTTCAATACACTTCCTAAAGAACTCTTAACGGCTGGTTCAGCGGCTGCTCCACCTGATGACAATGTACCAACACTTGATAACGCTGAACTAATTAAAGAGCCACCCGTACTGGCAGAAACACCACCCAAAGCTGACAAACCACCTTTCAAAAGCCCCAAATTACTCGTAAGTGTAGATGCTTTGCCTAATAAACTTGCACCACCCAACAATGAACTTATCTGATTTGCACCAAGTGCCATTTTAGCTAAACCTGCTGCTTTTTGAATAACGCCACCGCCCAACATTCCACTTTCTGCTAAAGGAATTAATTTCTGTAAATTCCCCACTTGAGCCATTAATTTATCTTTAAAATCACTTTTACTGGTCGAAGCTGTTTTTTCAATTGCTGCTGTGCTTGATTTTAGAGCTTGCACAGTTGCCACTTTGTCGCCCGAAGCATTAGCACTAACAGCTTTGTCCAACAAAATAACAGTTGAATCAGTGGCAACCGAATCAGTAGCTACTTTGGTCGTTGAAGCCATATCTGTTGAAGGCATTTTGGGCATTGCTTTGGGTAATTGAGCAAAACCCACTGTTGAAATTAGCATCAACGATGCCACAAAAACCATTTTAGTTTTTTTCATTTTAAAT
The DNA here is from genome assembly GCA_013298805.1 of Cytophagales bacterium. GTDB lineage: Bacteria > Bacteroidota > Bacteroidia > Cytophagales > Spirosomataceae > Arcicella. Next base: position 34,038 of record JAAFIU010000002.1, read on the forward strand.
AATTTTTAAAGATTTGATAATCAAATAGCAATACAATTTAAACCACTTCCTATTGCTACTACTCACCTGCGAAAACGGAATAATCACCACATTCCTCCAACACTTGCTTTTGGTATGCAGTGTTTTGGTATTTTGTTTTGAGTAATTGAAAATAAGTCGAAAACTTAGAAATTCGCTCCTTATCCATTCGCTCATTAAATTTGTTCATGTCTTCTTCAGTACTGGTATCTTGACTTGCCATAAAAACATCAAAAGCGACTCTCTCGCATTGTGCTGCCCCAAAACAAGCCTTAGCTGCAATTTCAGGATTAGTAGATTTCATGGCTTCAATAAAGTATATTTTTGACTTCGTAGCTTGATAATAGTCACTTTCATAATTCTTTCTATCATAGGAATTTACTTCCGAACCACTCCAACCATGTCGTCTCAATATCCAAGAATTTCCTTGTGTTGTGGTGTTAAATGCTCCACAACCCAATAAATAAGCACTTTCTGCGTCATTGGGATTTGCCTTTAAATTGGCTTCTAATTCAGCCATTTTTTTTGCAAAAGTATAAGGAGAATAGATTGTATTAGTTTTTTTATCACCAAATTTTGGAGAAATATAAAAAGGGTCTTCGTTTAACATCGTTGTCCAAACTTCCTCTTTCCAAACCATAGGATTTACTTTTCCAAAAGCCTCCGCAGCTTTTGCGTAATTATGTTCGTCCATCGCACGTCTGCCCATAAGCGTATAAAGTTGGTCATTATTAAACCCAACTAATTTTTGTAAACGCTTGTCAAAATCAGATTTATTGGGTGCTGCATAATATTGAACCAATTTTTCAACCGTTGCTAAAGAAGTCGTATCTTCAATTGGAAACATATCTCTTTGCGACATATAGCCACCGTATTCTTCGCCACTACTTACTTGATACGTCGTGAGCATGGTTAACAAATATGCTTTTGCGGTAGCATTTGGTACAGAAACAGGTACACTTTCAGCAGATTTTTTTCCAGAGCAACTCGAAAGAAAGCCCCCTTTTGTCTCATTGCTCGCAACAGGTTGAACGCCACGGTATTTTGAAGCCAACATATTACAAGATTCTAAAACGGCATTACTCATTCTAAAACCTTTGGGCTTACCAATCTGCTCCAAAAGAGACAAGTAAGCCATTTCAACTTCGGGCGTAATTTCTTTGGCTTTCTTACTTGTTAATAATAATTCTTGGATAAGAATCTGATTTTTCAAGCCTTTATTTTGAGAGTTAACCGACTTTGCCTGTGTCAAAAACTCCTTCGATTTCGCTAAATCGCCTTCAATATATTCCATGTAAGCCGAAGCCACTTGCCAAAATCCAGTTTTAGGAAGCTTTTGATTTTCAGCACATTTCACCGAAAAACCTTTCAATTTCGACCAATAATCAGAGGCAATTTGTTGTTTATTTTTATTCTCGGTTGAATCTTCCACATATTCCCAATCCATTTGACGATAATAATAGGCTTCATTTTTATTGATTTCACGAGCCATAATTAACTCAATCATCGGATTTTGTGGCTCAATTTCAACCATTTGCTCCAACATTGGTAAGGCATCCATTGCGGGTTTAATGCCTGCAAAAGCATAAACAGCGGCTTTTTCATGGGCATTTTTACAGAATTTCAATACAGAATCATCAATTTCCAAACTATCAATTCTTGCCCGTACCACCACATCCGCTTGATTGCGGTGCGACTCACTACGGTCGAAAACTTGGGCGAAATCATAATACGCCTCCACTTTGTTTCCCAAACTGGTTTCTGCTTCAGCTTTTCGCATTAAAGCCCAGTCTGAAATAAAACTTTTTTGTTTAATTGGTTCAATCAAATTTGTATAACGGCTTATCGCTTCTTCGTAATTCTTTTTCACCGCCGAGAACTTAACTAATTGAAATGCAAGACGTTCCTCAATAAAAACATCCTTGTTTTGCTTGGCTTTATTGATTAATTCCGATGTTTTTTGTTCTAAAACGTCAGCTTTTGAAACGTATTTATTTTCTTCACCTTCGTAAGAATTGATTGATTTCTCAAAATCTGTGTCAATTTCTTTTGCTAATACAATGTAGTTTTTAGCTAATTCATTTTTATTTTGAGTCAAATATTTTTGCAAAGTTGAACTGCCAAACTTTCCATAAATTCCTTTCGCTATTTCATTTCCAGCCACTTTATTGTTACAGTATTTTTGCCAAGCAGCCATGTTCTCATTTTTGCAGAGGTCAAGAGTATCGATGTCTTCATTGCCATCAAACTCATTTTCACCATAAAAAAAGTTGCTGGTATAATTGTACTTTTGATTTTGAGCTGGTGAATTTGTACTTTCTGGCATGAAAAAACTCATAAATTCGTCCACATCTACCATACCTGGACCACAAGCAAGTAGCGTGAAAATAGCCAAAATTTTAACGGAGCGTTTTGTCAACGTGAAGGAGTTCATTAATTTGTTCATGGGAATAATAAGAAATACTTTGGGAGTCAAGATGATACAAAGCAAATGTAAGTTTTTGGTTTGATATTTTTTCCAAAATGTTGCGAGAACCCTTCAAAATATCTTCAAAAGGGGCATCTTCACAACGAAAAACATCACCTTTTCTGATTGAAATTCCTTGAAATTGAGTATCATTTTTTACCGTAAATTGCTGTTTATCTGCTACTTGGATAAAATTACCACTTTCGCTCAAAGTTTTGAAACTCAAATTATTGACGAAATACAAAAAACGATTATTTCGGAAAACGACTGTCCATTGAAAAATGGGCATCACCACATCAAGCGGTAAAGGATATTGAGCCAATCGTTCGGTATATTGTGTTAAAAGTTTGGGGGAATAAATAGAATTTAATGTGATAGGGCTTCGCCAATCGCTCATGTTATAGCACATCAACATGCCACGTTCAACGGGCGGAATTCCCGTTTTTTCATAAAATTTCACTTGATGCAATCGAATTGTTGCGGATAAATGCAATCCCGATTTTTGGAGCGTTTTCAGCAATGAAAAATACTTTTGTTTCGTTGAAAGCGTCCAATCACAATCAATTTGAATTGCTTGATAAACTTTTGGTGCTAATTGTGAAATGCTCTTTAATATGAAATTTGCTAAAGAATCAACCTCATTTTTGGGGATATTTTTAAGTGTTTGATTGGTAATAAAAACGACTGGTATTATTTGACAGGAATCGGGTAGTTTTTCAGAAAAACGAATCGGGGCATCTTTTTGAAAAGTACGTTTTCCTTCGTTCCAAGAAATGTCAAAAAACTTAATATATAGTTTATTTACGCCATTTTCTTTTAGCGTAAACTTTTCATTTTCAAGCAATTGAAAGTTCGATTTCCAGAAATAAAAAGCAGTATCAATTTCTTTAGGTTGCGATTTTTGGCAACCAATGAGAATTGAAATGAAGAGTAATAAATTTAATTTCATGAAGACAAAAGTAAATAATCAGAGACAAAATAGGATTGAAATCACATTTTTTTCGTGAGAATCGACATAAAAGATAAATTGTACCCATTCATTTATCTTTCCTAATCTTTAAGCGTACCTTTGTGCCAAAATTATTACAAACGTTATGACTTTCAGCGAATTAAATCTCAACAAACAACTTTTAGATGCCCTTGAAGACCTCGGGTTAAGCACCCCAACTGCCATTCAAGAAAAGGTATTTTCAGCCGTAATGTCGGGAAGAGATGTTTGTGGAATTGCACAAACAGGAACTGGTAAAACATTTGCCTACTTATTACCTTGTCTTCGTCAATATAAATTTTCAAAAGAAAAAATCCCTCAATTTTTGATAATCGTTCCCACTCGTGAATTAGTAATTCAAGTGGTTGAGGAAGTACAAAAATTGAGTAAATATTTGAGTTTGACCGTTGTAGGTGTTTATGGAGGTGTCAATTTAAGACCACAAGCAGCAGAAGTTGCTCAAGGATTGGATATGTTGGTAGGTACACCTGGTAGAATCGTTGATTTATTGGCAACGGGTGTTTTGAAACCAAGAAGCATTAAAAAATTGGTCATTGATGAATTTGATGAAATGCTCAATTTGGGTTTTAGAGCTCAACTAAAAAATATTTTCGACCGTTTACCCGAAAAAAGACAAAATTTGATGTTTTCGGCAACTTTAAATCATGAAGTAGAAATTTTGATAGAATCATATTTCAATGATTTGCTAAGAATTGAAGCTACTCCCGTTGGAACGCCTTTGGAGAATATTTCACAAACGTATTATCCAGTTCCCAATTTCTTTACGAAAATTAACTTCTTAAAAATATTGTTAAATGAAAACCCAGATATGAGTAAAGTCTTGGTTTTTGTGTCAACAAAGCATTTAGCCGACCTTGTTTTTGAGCAATTGGGAGAAGAATTTGCCGATTCAATCAGCGTAATCCACTCTAATAAAGCACAAAATCATAGATTTGCTTCGGTAAATGATTTTCAAGCTGGAAAAATACGAGTTTTAATTGCTACAGATATTATTGCAAGAGGTTTGGACGTAGCTGAAGTTACCCATGTTATCAACTTCGACTTACCAAATGCTCCCGAAAATTACGTTCACCGTATCGGACGTACTGGTAGAGTTGAAAGAAAAGGGATTGCCACATCTTTTGTCATTGAAAGAGAAAGAGAATACTTAGCAGAAATCGAAAAACTGATGAATTATGAAATTCCACAATTGGAACTTCCTGAGAATGTAGAGATTTCAACCCAGACGTTATTGGATGAAATACCGAAAGTTTATACCAAAGCAACTGAGGTAAAAGCTCCCAAAAGGGAAGGTGCAGGTGAAGCATTCCACGAAAAATCAGAGAAAAACAGTAAAGTAAATGTAAGACGAAACCACGCCGATGAAATGAAGAAGAAATATGGTCGTTCTTATGAAAAACGTAGTAAAGGTTAATTATACCAAAGTGAAAATATTTTTCGGGACTGAGGTTACACAATGAGCAACCGAGTTTTGAAAAAGAGAACCACAGAGTTAATGAGAGCATTATTTCTCTGTGGTTCCCAACTTTTTTCTTTATGGTACTCTGTGTAACCTCAGTCCTGAAAACATCCTTTTATTATAAGAAATTCTTAAAATTACTTATTCAATAACAATCTTCTTTACAATAACTTTTTCGCCCTCCAAATAATGCAAGAAATAGCTCCCAGATGCTAATTTCAAGTCAAAGGACTGCTTTCTACTATTACCTGATAAATGTTGATTCAAAACTTCTCTTCCTAAAATATCTACAATTTTCAGATTTCCAGTCAAGTATGTTTCTCCAAAATATTCAAAAGTAAATGTTCCTTTAGACGGATTTGGGTACAATAAATAATTGGTTTGTAAATCAGGCAAAGGAAATTTACACAAAAACGTTTGTTTTCCCATCAATTGTATTTTTTGCGACCATTCACCGTAACTCACCAATAATTCAGTTATTTCATTATCATTGGCAAACTCGTTGATGGCAGCAATCAAAATTTCATTTCCTTTCACCACACCACGCCAAACAGCGTCACGGTCTTGAAAATGCTGATAGGCAGATTTTGGTATAACTAAATGGTAATCACCCGTAAAAAAATCCTTAAACTGCGAAAGTCGGTACAGCGAATTTATATAAGTTTCGTAAGACGAATAATTGACGGTATTGGGGGTAATTGGACCTTCCCACAACCAAATACCTTTTGCTCCTGAGAAAAAAGGGAAAATTGCCTGTGCTTCAATCAAATAACTTTTGAGATTAGTATTAAAACCATAAGTCGAATTAGCCTGGCATTTATTGTAAGACAGCCACTGAAAAAGCATTATTTCTTTGTCACTTCGTGCCACATTAGCTTCAATTTGAAAGAGTTGATAGGCAATATTTGGGTATTCTTTCAACAAACTATATTCATAACAGAAATAAGCCGAAGGTGCTAAAAAAGTATTTTGCTGATAAAACTCCCCTCCTACTTTTTTACTGACCGAATCCGTCATGTAATAATTCAAAACCTTGTCAGAAGTTTGCCATTCTTGCCAAGTATAATTAAGGGGAAACTCTGAATTTTTTACGGGAGCATCCGAATAAGAAGCGAATTTAGTAGCAATAGGTATTCCATTGTTTTTCAAATACTTAATAGGTTCTGCATATAATTTAGACAAGTCTTTTTTATACCTTTGCGTAAAATCAATGTCCGATAATTTACGATATTGCTCTGGCACACCAGAATTGCTTTTCAATAAGCGAATTGCGGCATCCGTAGGTATTTCTCGTTCAACATCCAACATCAAAATATCTACATTTGGCATTGTTTTACCCTGCGAATCTCTGAAAATATCAGCCATCGCACGGACTTCGGAACGCCATTTTTCACGATATTTTACCAAATCATTCGCCCACGGACTTTCAATTTCGTACCAAGGTTGCCCTGCCAAACTGGCAACTCCATACCATAAAATTGCTCGGTTTTTTAAGGGTAAATCAACATCGGCAGTGGTAAAGGTTGCCAAGTGTGAAAACCCATGTTTTAGAGGTAATTGAAAAGAATCGCCAAATCTTGGTCCACTATAAACAAGTTTAAATGGTAACGAAAACTCTGGAAATTGTTGCCAATTAATTACACCATTTTTTGTTGAAGGAATAAAATTAGTAGAGTTTTGACAATCCTTTTGCCCATACCCCCAAAAGGATAATAAAATTAACCCTAAAAGTAAATGTACTTTCATCGAGCTGAATTTGTGTGTTGCTTTAAGGAGATACAATGATTTATTGCGTAAATTTGTTAAATTATAAACTCAAAATGCAAAGATATGATACGCTTGAAAATTCTTACTACAATTGCTTTCTTTTTAACATTTTGTTTTTCTTGCAAAAAAGATAACAATGCAATTACAGAAAGTGAAAGAACGGTTGCTATTCAATCTGCCACTTCGGGTTGGTCTGTGAGTACGTACACCAAACCTGACAATAGTATTTTAGACCCTAACCGTGTTACTGGAGATTCAAAATATGTAAATCAGCAAATTTATATTTTTGACAAGAGTGGTTCTGTCAAATCTTATGATAAAATCTCTAAAATAGCACTAACTTACGGAACTTGGAAGTTTACAACAAATGATACTGTTTTAGAGACGACAATTAATGGACAAATTGGAGTTTTTAGTGTAGTGGAATTAACAAGAACAAAAATGATATTAAAAACCGATGATTTTGAATACGATAAAGCAAAAATCACAGTTCACATGGTATTCGTACCGCTTTAAATATTTCACTCTTACTTTAAGGATAAATACCTTACTACGATGCACAAAAACTTATCACTCGTTTTAGAGCCTGAAATCGCCTTCGACCCACAAAATTTCAGGCTACATCTCCACAAACTTCTTCAAATACCTGAAGAGACACCTTCTTATATTCGACCACTAAAACGTTCTATTGATGCCCGTGGGCGACAAGTAAAAGTAAATGTGGAAGCTGAAGTATTCGTCGATGAAATCATTACGCCTGTTATTTCTTTCCAGAAAAACTATCTTGACGTTTCAAAAGCAAAACAAGCAATTATTGTAGGAGCTGGCCCAGCAGGCTTATTTGCTGCTCTACGTTTGATTGAATTAGGGATAAAACCAATTCTTATTGAACGTGGAAAAGATGTAAGAGCCAGAAGAAGAGATTTAGCGGCTATCAATAAAGACCATATTGTTAATCCAGAATCCAATTATTGTTTTGGTGAAGGTGGAGCAGGGACATATTCAGATGGCAAATTATATACACGAAGCAAAAAACGGGGCGATATTCGTCGGGTACAAGAAATATTGGTAGCACATGGTGCAACAGAAGAAATTTTGGTGGATGCTCACCCCCACATTGGTACGAATAAATTACCTCAATTAGTCGCTGAATTGCGTGAAAGTATTTTATCGGCAGGTGGCGAAGTTCATTTCAACACTAAAGTCACTGATTTTATTCTGCATAATAAAGAAATAAAAGGCGTTATTTTAGAAAATGGGAACGAAATTTCGGGCTTAGGTGTCATTTTAGCAACGGGACATTCGGCAAGAGACATTTTTGAACTGTGCCAAAAACGGGATGTTTTAATCGAAGCCAAACCTTATGCAATGGGCGTTCGGATTGAACATCAACAAAGCTTAATTGATGCTCTACAATACCATCGTCCAGAAAGGGGAGAATATTTACCCGCTGCTTCGTATAGTTTGGTGGGTCAGACTTTTTTTAAAGGTATTCAAAGAGGCGTATTCTCATTTTGTATGTGTCCAGGAGGATTTATTGTTCCTTCAGCCACAGCACCTGGAGAATTAGTTGTCAACGGAATGTCACCATCACGTAGAGATTCAAAATTTGCCAATTCAGGTATGGTTGTAGCCATCAATGAAGTTGATTTACAACCATATAAACAGTTTGGAGCATTGGCAGGTTTAGCGTTACAAAAAGAATTAGAACAAAAAGCTTGTAGAATGGCAGGTGGAGGGCAAACAGCTCCTGCTCAATTAGTTGACGATTTTATCAAGAATAAAGTTTCGAGAAATTTATTGGAAACATCGTACCAACCAGGATTAATGTCTTTGGAAATGACCGATGTATTACCCGATTTTATCGCACGACCTTTACAAGAAGGATTGAAACAATTTGGACAAAAAATGAGAAATTATGCCTCAAATCAAGCCCAAATTATTGGTATAGAAAGTAGGACATCGTCACCCGTAAGAATTCCGAGAGATAAAGAAAAATTAGAACATCTTGAAATCAAACGGCTTTTTCCTTGTGGAGAAGGTGCTGGATATGCAGGAGGAATTATGTCTGCTGCGATGGATGGTGAACGTTGTGCCGAAAAATTAGTAGAATATTATTGTTGAGCAAAATTTTAGGGGAAATTCTAAAAAATAACTTACCTGACTAAACGTATGAAGCACTTTGAAACTTTTATTGAAAAATTGGCACTAAGGTTAAATGAAACTCTTCCTGGAAAAGATGCTCATGAAAAAATGGCATCGGAGTCAAGATTGAAATTAAAAATGCCCTCTCCAAATGAGCGGACACGTGAAAGTGCTGTGCTAATTTTATTTTATCCATCCCAAAATCAGATTTTTTTACCTTTAATACTTAGACCAGAATACGATGGTGTTCATGGGGGACAAATGGCATTTCCAGGTGGAAGAGCCGAAAAAGAAGATGAAAATCTTATCAGAACTGCGATGCGTGAAGCACAAGAAGAAATCGGCGTAAGATTAACAGATATAAAGATTTTGGGACAACTAACCAAACTTTTCATTCCGCCTTCCAATTATAATGTTCAGCCAGTGATAGGTTATATTAATCATAAACCTGAATTTTATCCAGACCCTCGGGAAGTGGATAAGGTCGTTGAAATACCTTTAGCAGAGATTATAAATCCTGATATCATTGGTCGTAAAAACCTAAATGTCAGAGGAGTAGATATCGATGCCCCTTTTTATGATATTCAAGGACATACAGTTTGGGGAGCAACCGCCATGATGATTTCTGAACTATTAACAATTGTGGAAGCAACTTGATAAACAGCCGTTAAATAATTTAAACAAATTAACAATTGCAAATACCAACCTATCGTTTATTTTCGTTTTCATTTCCCTACAAAATCAAATAAACTTATAAATAATGACAATTGCCAAATTTACCTCAACCCTGAACACATTTTTAAGCCTTTTTATCATACTATTAATTAGTTTTTTTTATATCGCTTGTTATCATTTTGGCTATAATTTTTTCTATCAAGATGATTATCATCTTTTGAGATTTGTAACCCTAACACAGGATAATTCTCTCGGAATTTTAGAAAAACTAAAAGCACTTTGGGATTTACACAATGAGCATAGAATTGTGTTTCCTCGCCTGTTGGTACTCGCTGACTTTTATATTCAAAGACATATAGACTGGCAAGTTTTAAATACCGTTGCAGCACTGTATTATTTTGGTATTTTTATATTTTCATATCTTATCATCAAGAAAATAGCCTTGCCTATTTGGTATGCAGTTCCAATTGCTCTTTTCATTTTTCAGCCCTCTTCACACGAAAATTTTTATTGGACAATATCTATATTACAGCAAGTCGGAAATATATTCTGGGCTATGTTTTTATTTTATAGCTTAATCTATTTTCGACCCAAATATTTTTGGATTTCCATCATAATTGCCATTATCTTAACCTTCACGCATGGAAACGGATTATTTGCGTTAGGGGTTGGTGGCATTTTATTATTCGTACAAAAGCGACACAAAGAACTACTCATCTGGTTGCTTTTCATATTGCTAATCAGTATCGCTTATTTTTGGGGATATCACACTGCCCAAAATTCCAACATAATGGGAAGTTTAAGTAAGCCGATTCAACTAATGAGCTGTTTTGGTAGTTTTTGGGGAAATTTCATTAAAGATTTAATTAGAAACTCACTGTATCAATTGAATATTGCTATTTGGGGAGGGATAATCATATTTTCATCTCTTGCAATCCTTAATTTCAAGTTTCTTTATCATACTTTTCTTAATCATATTAACCTCAAAATATCAAAAGAAAAGCTTTTTGTATTTGGTATTTTTGTATTTTTCTCTATCACTTCTGCACTGGTGGCATTGAGTCGTTCTTGGAGTTCTATTGAAGCAGGGTTTCAAAATAGATATTTGCATAATTCCGTGATTACATTCACATTACTCTATATCTCAATTCTATCATTAAAATCAAAAAAAATAACCAAAATTACAGGAATAATATTTTTAGTTTTAGGGATGGTATATAATATTTTTTCGTGGTATAGTAGTTTTGAATTTATTAAGTTGCACAAAAAAATCCAAGAATCAGATGCGATTAATTACGCCCTCAACGGCATCACCATTGTAAATGAAAAATCATTTAATCGAAATATTTCATCTATATTAAAACAATCTTTCGATAGTGGAGTCAGCATATTTCCAGAAAGTTTACTCACGAAAACAATTAAAAACTTAGATAAAACAAAAACCAACACCACCTTAAACTTACCGATTGATATTCAAAAAGACTCTTTATTAATTTTTGATATTAATAACTCAAGTTATAGCCGCATTTATCACTTACAAAACTATACTTTACCCATAAAAGGCGAAGTATTTTTAGTCTTTAAATCCAATAAAAACATTTTTGTATGGGCAACCTCTCATCGGAGAAATAGCAAGAAAAACTTCTTAGCAACTGGTCAGTTTTTTACAGATGGCTTTTTTTCAACAGTGAAGACAGATGCCATGCCAGACAACGAATATGCCATTGGTATTTTACAAAAAAATAATAATCAATTCATTTATTACCCTACAAAATACAAAATTAGTAATCAGTAACGTTTCGATTTTCAACTTTTTTCATTCGTATATTTTGCGTAAATTAGGATCTTATTGTATTTAGGAGGTAAATTACTTAATGCTCAGGAGGTTATTTAAGACCTTTTTAGAACTTAATTAAATTGATTCCCCCCAAAAAAAAAGCCACTCCGAACAAACAAAAGAAGGAATAAAATAGTCGATGGAAAACGAAAACTTGTCTGAAAATTTAGAAGAAAATAATGTCGATTTAACGCCAAAAGACGTACTGCAAGAACAAGTTGCCGTAGCAGGTCTATATGAAAACTGGTTCTTAGAATATGCCTCTTATGTAATTCTTGAGCGTGCTGTCCCTGCTGTTGAAGACGGATTAAAACCAGTGCAACGCCGTATCCTTCACGCACTTAAAGAAATGGACGATGGTCGCTTCAACAAAGCAGCCAACGTAATCGGTCAAACCATGCAATATCACCCACACGGTGATGCGTCTATCAATGATGCAATGGTCAATTTAGGTCAAAAAGATTTAGTTTTTGACTGTCAAGGAAACTGGGGAGACTATCGCACAGGCGATGGAGCTGCCGCAGCCCGTTATATCGAAGTACGTTTGTCAAAATTTGCTTTAGATGTAATTTTCAATCCTCAAACTACCGAATGGCAACTTTCTTATGACGGTAGAAAAAAAGAACCCGTTTCACTTCCCGTTAAATTCCCACTTTTATTGGCGCATGGTGTTGAAGGTATTGCGGTAGGTCTTTCTACCAAAATTATGCCTCATAATTTCGTGGAACTCATTGAAGCCTCTATCAATATTCTTAAAAACAAGCCATTCGAGATTTATCCAGATTTTTTGACGGGAGGGTACGTCGATGTTTCAAACTATCAAGATGGTCATAGAGGTGGAAAAATTAGAGTAAGAGCCAAAATTGAAGAATTCGACAAAAAAACACTCCTCATTAAAGATATTCCGTTCTCAACAACCACAACCAATTTGATTGAATCTATCATTAAAGCCAATGATGCAGGAAAAATCAAAATCAAAAAGGTAATAGACAATACGGCAAAAGACGTAGAAATTCAGGTTCAATTAGCTGCTGGAGTTTCGCCCGATGTAACCATTGATGCACTTTATGCCTTCACTGATTGTGAAGTTTCAATTTCTCCTAATGCCTGTGTCATTATAGCCGATAAACCTCACTTTGTGGGTGTTACAGAAATTTTAAAAACTTGTACTCAGCAAACCGTTCGTTTATTAGAAAGAGAATTAGAAATTCGTAGAGATGAATTGATGGAAAAATTGCTCTTCAGTTCTCTCGAAAAAATCTTTATTGAAAATAGAATTTACCGTGATATTGAAGAATGCGTAACCTTTGAAGACGTTATTGCTACAGTTGATAAAGGTTTAGAACCTTATAAACCACAGTTTTACCGTGAAATTGTAGAAGAGGATATTTTGAGATTATTGGAAATTAGAATCAAACGAATTTCTAAATATGATGCCTTCAAAGCCGATGAATTAATGAAGCGTTTGCAGGATGAATTAGCCGAAGTGCTTGATAATCTGGCAAATATCATTCGTTATTCAATTGAGTATTTTAAAGAAATTTTAAAGAAACACGGAAAAGGTCGTGAACGAAAAACAGAAATTCGCAACTTCAACACCATTTCTGCTGCCGTTGTAGCTGCCAATAACCAAAAATTATACGTTGACCGTGTGGGCGGCTTTATTGGCTATGGTTTAAAAAAAGAAGAATTCGTAATGGATTGCTCTGATATTGATGACATAATTGTATTCCGTCAAGATGGAAAGTGCATGGTTACGAAAGTCCAAGAGAAAGTTTTTGTCGGAAAAGATATAATTTATGTATCAGTTTTCAAGAAAAATGATGACCGAAAAGTTTATAATTTAGTCTATTTTGATGCAAAATCAGGTGTTTCTTACGTAAAACGTTTTAAAGTTACAGCTGTAACTCGTGATAGAGAATATGATTTGACGGCTGGAAATCCGAAGTCCAAAATTTTGTATTTTACCGCTAATGAAAACGGTGAAGCGGAGACAATTCAAGTAAACTTAACGGCATCGTGTACGGCTCGGGTCAAACAATTTGAATACGATTTCAAAACACTTTTGATAAAAGGGCGAGATTCGATGGGCAATGTTTTGACCAAATATCCTGTAAGAAAAATAATTCTGAAATCAGCTGGTGTCTCCACTTTGGGAGGCGTAGATATTTATTACGATGAAAATATAGGTAGATTAAACCGAGACGAACACGGTAAATATTTAGGCAATTTTGATGCAAAAGATAATATCTTAGTAATTTATAATGACGGTCAGTACGAATTAACCAATTTTGAGTTGACAAATCGCTATGAAATTAAAGATATAATGGTATTAACGAAATTTATACCTGATAGCATCATTACATCGGTATATTATGACGGTAGCTCTAAATTATACTATGCCAAACGTTTCAGGATAGAAACTACTACGATAGACAAAAAGTTTTTGTTTATTTCGGATGAAAAAGGCTCAAAACTAACCATTGCCACCGTTGATATTTATCCAAGAATTGAGTTATCCTACAAAAAAGACAATTCTTCACCCGTAGTTGTTGAAGAAATCAATTTGGACGAATTGACAGACATTAGAGGTTGGAAAGCAATGGGAGTTAAATTAACAACCTTTAAAGTTCAGTCAATCAAGCCATTAGAACCACGAGTTGTAGAAATGGAATTGGTCGAAGCCCCTGAAAATACAGAAAATGTGGTGGAAATGGAATTGCCTAAAAAATTGGTAGAACCCGAAGAAATAGACTTTCCAGAAATGATCGATGTTGGTACTGGAGAACAGTTAGGTTTATTTTAGAGAAATCTTGTTGATATAAAAAGATTTGCTAATTTTAAGTAATTAGCAAATCTTTCCACAAAATATAATGAATGAAAAACACACTCGAAATATTAATGGTACAACCTTTTGAATGGATGAGATACATCAAAAATTCAATTAAAGGACTAATAGCATTAGGATTCATTTTGCTATTAAGTGTTCTGTTGGCTAATATTTGGATTGTGTATTCAACCGAGGAAAACAATTATTATAATCTTAAAAAAATGCCTTCAAATGATGTAGGCTTGGTTTTGGGAACGAGCAAAGCCATTATTGGGGGGAAAGAAAATATGTTTTTTAAATACCGAATGGAAGCGGCAGCACGATTATATAAAGAAGGGAAAGTGAAGTTTTTGATTTTGAGTGGTAATCACGATTCGGTATTTTATAATGAACCTAACGATATGAAAAAAGCCTTGATGTCATTGGGAGTACCCGAAAATGTGATGACTTTAGATTTTGCAGGATTCAGAACGTATGATTCGATAATTCGATGCAAAGAAGTATTTAATCAGCAAAAATTTACGATAATTTCACAACCAACACACAATGCCCGTGCATTGTTTCTCGCTCATGAACTTGGCATTGATGCCGTTGCCTTTGCTGCACAAGATGTCCCTACGGGTTACAAAACATACCTGAGAGAATATTTAGCACGTCCCAAAGCAATTCTTGATGTTTATTTGCTCGACCGTTCTAAATATTCTTCTAAAAATAGCATTGATGTAAAAGAGGAAAAACGATAATTTAGATTCTTAGAATTTGATGTTTGATGTTTGATGTTTGTAGTTCGCTCTTCGATTCTTGGAAAAAAACTTTAATCCCAAACGAACTTCAAAAGTCGAACATCAAATATCGAAATTCATATTTTTCCCGAAACCATTCATAAAATCTCTAATCGGTTGAACGGCACTGCTTACAAATTCTTTAATATATTGATTTTCAGACTCTTGAAATATATCTAAAGGAGTATCAATCATTAATACTTTCCCATTTTTCATAATAGCAATTTTATCGGCTACCAAAAACGCATCCAATAAGTCGTGCGTTACCAAAATACAAGCAATTGCCTCTTGACGAATAATCTCCACAATTTTCGAGCGTAAATGTGTCCTATTTATAGAGTCCAAATTACTAAATGGTTCATCTAACAGTAAAACCAAAGGTTCTTCCGCAATGGCCCGTGCAATAGCGGTTCTCTGCTTCTCCCCTCCTGATACTTCACGTGGTTTTTTATTTCTAATTTCTGAAATACCACATAAAGCCATTAACTCGGTCACTCTTTCACGCCTGTATTCGTGGGTATATTTTGTAAGGGCAAGGTCGATATTTTCGTAAATAGTGTAATCTGGTTTGAGTCGATAATCTTGCGGTACGAGTTTGATATTGGGCAATTCCTTTATCAAACGATTAAAATAAATATCAACCTCCTCATTATCAACGATTAACGTACCATTTTCAGGCATAATATTTCCCGAAATAATATTTAATAGAGTCGTTTTCCCTGAGCCACTTTCACCCACAATCGCTAAAATTTCACCTGATTTTACTGTTAAAGAAATATCATTTACGGCAACTTTAGCCTGATATTTATGGGTAATATGTTCTAATTTAAGCATTCTATTCTCTGATTTTATCCCACGAAATTTTCCGATATTCAGAAAATAAAATAATGGCAATTCCTAAAAAAATGGGAGTCAAAATGATAACTCCATAAGTTGTTTTACTAATAAAATAATGAATACCTCCTAAGATTGGTACTACAAATAGCAATAATATAAAATTAGCCCCCCTCGTACCATTAAGATTATTTTCGCTAACACTTCGAGAAAAAGGCATTGAAAATCTTTTGGTAAAAACACCTCCACCCACAAATAAAAGCATATTGACGAAAGCAAAGACAACATCATCAAACATTCCCCATCCGTATCTGTAAATCAGTATTCCGCCGACAACCATAAATACAGGAAGTCCTAATTTGATAAGAATGACTTTTATGCCTCCCAAAAGAATATTTCCAGGTTTATCAATTGGGGTATTGCTAAAAATCCAAGCGGCTTTCCAGTCGTCAGAAACAAAAATTTGTTGCCCTACGGCGTACACACAAAAAACTGTATAATATAAAGCCATCCATTTATAAAACTCCACTGAGTTTTCAACCCAAAAAAGTTTGGCCACAAAGTATATTTGTATGCCAAAAATGGGGTATGCCCTTATTTTAAATTTTCTATCACGATTTGTAATTTTCCAAACAAAAATAAAAGCTGCTTTTTCGAGTGTATTCTTCGTAAAAATACGTGCAAAAAAGGAAGCGAAACCATTTTCGGAGGAATTAACTAAATCTTTTTCAACGTTATCTGGTGTTCCATATTCAGAGAGGCTTTTGGCAAATAGTGGTGATAAATACCGATTCATCAAATAAATACTCAAAAAAGGAACGACTAATACTAAGCCAAGAAAAATGATAAATGTAGGTTCTAAATGTCGATTTACAAATGCCTCCATTACCCCAGCAAACCATGCAGGAGGTATGATAAAATGCCACCATTTAATGGTAAGAGTTTGAACTAAAAATAATTGTCCAACTAAATTTGAACCCAACTGATACCCTACCGTTAAAGCGACAGAGAAGAATATTTGGGCGTAGCCAATAATATCTTTTAGGCGTTCGCCACTCACAAATTTAGTTAATAATAAATAGAGAATTCCTGTAAATAATACGGTAATCAGACAAAGCAAAACCACCGAAACAAAATAGACAAACCCAGCTAGTAACCCTAATTTTATAAATGTAAAGACGATAGAACCTAAGGAGTTAGCAAAAGTGAGTGCTAAGAGAAAGGTGGTAATGTGAATTAAACGAGCCATCCAAATTACTTTTCCATCCACAGGGCGAGGAATGAGAATTGCGTTGTCGGTAGTATCAAAAAGCACTTCAATAAAATCTGAAATCATACTGAAAGCAATCATAAACATTATGAAAGTAAAATTCCAGAGGTAAACATTAAAAACGGTTTTGTCTATAAAAAAAACCATTCCTCCAATAAAAAAACTTAAAAGCGTTTGTACTCCCAATGACTTCACAAAAGTATTGTCTTCATTATCTTTCTGTTGGCGGTTATTATGTTGAATACCGTGTACTCGGCGGTTCTCCATTATCATTTTGACCTCTACAATGCAGCGAAGTAAGGCATAATCAACGCCCAAAATTTTGAAAAGCCATTGGAGTTTATCTAAAATAAATAGAACGAACTTGGTCATTTTAACAGGTGTTTTTAGTTTGATGAAAGTGCAGTAATAAATTCATTTGAAAGTGTTTGTCCTTCATGGTTTCCTCCTGTCAAATCTCCAAAAATATCCTCCAAAGAGCCCGAAGAAACGTTTTCTTTCAATTCTGTAAAAGTTCCGTCAGCAACCACTTCGCCTTTGTTGATGATGATAATTCTGTCAGACAGTTTTTCAACAACATCCATAATGTGCGAGGAATAAATAATGGTTTTACCAGCCTCTTTCAGCCTTGCTAAAATATCTTTAACCAAAATAACCGCATTGGCATCCAAACCCGAAAGTGGTTCGTCCAAGAAGATAATCTCAGGATTATGAATTAAGCCAGAAACCAATAAAACTTTTTGTTTCATACCCTTTGAAAAAGTGTTCATCCTTTTATTAATAACCTCTTTCAACCCTAAAATTGACAATAATTCTGTGGCTCTCTTCTGAATGAGGACATCTTCCATTTGGTATAATCTGCCGATAAATAATAGGTATTCTAAAGGAGTTAAAACCTCGTAAAGCATGGCATTTTCGGGAACATAACCAATCCTTTTTTTAATTTCCATTGCATCGGTTTTAACATTAAAACCTAATACTGAAACTTCGCCCTCAAAATTATCTAATAAGCCAATCAAAATTTTTAGTGTAGTACTTTTACCTGCTCCGTTGGGCCCGATATACCCTGTAATTTGCCCTGCGTAAAAGTCTAAATTGATGTCTTTCAAAACCATGACTGAGTCATAAGCCTTATGAAGATTTTTAATTGAAATAACTGGTGTAAGTGCTTCCATTTATGATACTGATGTTTTATTTGAGTAGTTTGTATAAATTTAGAAATATTACAAACATACAAATTTATCTATAAAATTAAACATAGAACTGTATAGAACAATTCATCAATTTCTTATACATTTGTGACATACAAAAACTTTCTAAAACGTTATTCAATGCTACTTTTAGGCTTAGACTTAGGCACATCTTCCATCAAAGCATCCGTGGTTGATGGTTCGACGGGTAAATTAGTTTCCTCCGCACAATATCCCGATGTTGAAAATACCATTTCATCCCCAAAAGAAGGTTGGGCAGAACAAGACCCCGAAATGTGGTGGGATTGTGTCAAAAATGCCATTCAGCGATGTAATGCTACAGGAAAATATAATCCAAAAGACATAAAAGCTATCGGCATTTCGTACCAAATGCACGGATTAGTGATGGTTGATAGAAATTTGAGCGTTTTGCGTCCGTCAATTATTTGGTGTGATAGTCGTGCTGTTGAAATTGGCAATAAAGCTTTTCAAGCTATCGGAGCAGAACAATGTCTTTCTCATTTATTAAATTCTCCAGGAAATTTCACGGCTTCAAAATTAGCTTGGGTCAAAGAAAACGAACCCAGAATTTATGGTTCAGTTTATAAAATCATGCTTCCAGGAGATTTTATTTCGATGAAAATGACGGGAGAAATCACCAGTTCAAATTCATCATTATCCGAAGGCATTTTCTGGGATTTTCAGACTAATAATGTTTCGTCGGACGTAATGAAACATTATGGTTTCTCGATGAATATTTTACCAGAATTACGCCCTGTATTTTCAAATCACGGAGGATTGAGCAGTTCAATGGCAGATTTATTGGGCTTACAAGCAGGTACACCTGTCACGTACAAAGCAGGCGACCAACCTAATAATGCCCTGTCGCTCAATGTTTTAGACCCAGGTGAAGTTGCCGCTACCGCAGGAACATCTGGCGTAATTTATTCGGTTTCTGATAAAGTTAGTTATGACCCAAAATCTCGTGTGAATACATTTGCACACGTAAATCACCAATTAAATAATGAAAATAGATTGGGAACTTTGCTTTGCATTAATGGTACAGGAATTTTGAATCGCTGGGTACGTGATAATGTAGCAAGCGGTTTGAGTTATCAAGAAATGAACACTTTAGCCAGCAGAGTAATCGAGGGTGCAAATGGGCTAAGAATTTTACCTTTTGGCAATGGTGCTGAACGAGTTTTAGAAAATAAAACGGTCGGTTCGGTTTTACAAGGCATTAATTTTAATGTTCATACCAATGCACATATTATTCGTGCGGCACAAGAGGGAATAGCATTTTCGTTAAAATACGGCATGGATATTATGGCAGAAAATGGTACGAAACCTTCCGTAATTCGTGCAGGAAAAGCCAATATGTTTTTGAGTGATATTTTTTCACAATCGCTCGTAAATGTTACAGGCGTAAGTGTTGAATTGTACGATACCGATGGAGCGAAAGGTGCGGCATTAGGAGCGGGAATCGGAAATTCATATTTCTCAAACCCAAAAGAAGCCTTCGTAAATATGGAAAAAATTGGCACAATTGAGCCAGACACTTCAAAATCAAAAACTTACCAAGAAATTTATGCAGATTGGAAGGCTGTTTTAGAGAAGAGTTTATGATTGTTATTCATAATAGAAACCAGAATAAACCCCTAATAGTAAATTAGTCGCTATTAATAACAGAAAAAGAAATTGAATGCTATAAATTTGTATTTCATTTTAGACATTACAAACTCAATGAGACACATATTTATAGCATTATTATTTTTCAGTTGCTCCACATACACTTTCGGTCAGAGAGTTTATTCGGTAGTTTTTGACAAATTGCCGAAAAATTATCAACTCTATACCCGCAATACTCAAAACCAAGCAATTATTCCAATTGAAGGAAAAATTGAAATTGGGAATTGGTCTTATCTTTCGGTTGTAGTAAAACGCAATCAAAAACCGCATAGCTATCAAAGAAGTTACTTTCATTATGATTCTACTGGCAAGACAGGCACATTTTCATTAAAACCAGTCATTAAAGCTGAATTAGCAGAATATGATTTAGAAATTTACGCCAGTCAAGCGGGTAAAGATTCCGTTTTAATGGTAGTGCGTAAAAATATTGTGGCGGGTGATGCCTACCTTATTTATGGTCAATCTAATGCCAGAGCATGGGAAGAGGTTTATGAATACAAAAACGAATATTGCCGAACCTATGGTTTTGGCTCTTATTCAAAAGGTTATGAATGGGGTTTATCCAATGATGGTTTTACAGGAGGTTTTGACGGAGAACAATTTATCGTTGGCGAGTGGGGAATCCGACTTCAAAAAAATATTATTGAAAAATATGGAATACCCACCTGCATAATCAATGCGTCAACATCTGGTACGAATATAAAGACACTTTCAGACCGAAATAGTCAAAATCCATCAGATATTAATAGTAATTATGGAAGATTACTTTATCTCGCAAATGAAGCAGGAATTTCTGACAATATCAAGGGACTTTTTTACTGGCAAGGAGAAACAGATGCTGTACAAGCACCCAGTTTGTGGAAAGTTTATTTTGACGGATTATATAAATTTTGGTTAAAAGATTTCCCTTCAATCAATAAGATATATTCATTTCAACTTCCCCTCTTTGGAGCTACCGAATATAATGATGAGGTTGGTCAACTTAGAGACGATATGCGTCAGTTAGGGAAAAACTATCCCAAAATAACTACTTACGCTCCAATGGGAGCTCCTGGTTGGAATGGTTGGCATTTTGCGATAGAAGGCTATATGCAAATCGGAGATGAACTGAGTAAAATTGTTGGAAAAGATTTTTATAATGAACCCAAAAAAATCATATCACCCAATATTCAAAAAATATATTTTTCTTCTCCAGATCGTTCAGAAATTACTTTATCATTTGAGGATGGTCAGCAAATGGTTTATCCTCAAGATACCATTTTACCCAACATTGGCGGAGGTACAGGCGTTTACAGTCTCAAAGATTTTTTCTATGTCAATAAAGAATGGAAAAGAATCGTATCAGGAAGGGCTAATGGAAATAAAATTATTCTCAAACTAAAAGAACCTATACCCACAAACGACACAACCATTAAATATCTCCCTTCGATTTACCCATATTCTGGAGGTTCATTCATTCTTCAAGAAGCACCTTGGATTTATAAAGGTATTTTCCTAAAAAATACAGATGGAATGCGAGCATTTGCGTTTCATCACCTAAAAATATCACCTTACAAGTCTTTTGAAGCATTAAATTTGACACAAATTAGCAATGAAGGAAAACAGGTGAAACTTAAATGGAACACTATAACCGACATTAAAGGCTATACTTTAGAAAGATTTCTAACCAATGACACCACCAATATTCAATTGCTTACAAACTTTACTCCAAATCAAAACGAATTCACAGATACCTCCCTTTTTCTTGGTACTAACTATACTTATCGTTTAAAGGCATATTCCGATAATAACGAATCCGCTTATTCAAGCCTTAGCATTAAAACTTCCAACGACCCTTATGCACTTATAGTGGAAGGAAATGTTAATTTCTACAATTCTGCAACCATAAAATGGCAGAACGTAGTGAAACCAACAACTGCCATTGATTTTTTTAATATTGAAAGAAAATTGTCATCAAGCGACAATTGGATTCTAATTGGTAAAGTAAACGGTAATACATTTACTTTTAAAGACACCACTTTAGTACCAAACACCACTTATTTTTATCAAATATCATCTTCAACATCACCCATTTATACAGGACAAGTTTCTCTAAAAACTACCGATATTCTTGTTACACCAACCCTTCAAGGAGCCGTTTTATATTACAATAAAGTAAAAATAAACTGGTCTTCAGTAACCAATGCGACTGAATACATTATTGATAAAAAAATAAATGGTACTTACAAAACACTTGCGACTGTCCCAGCCAACGTTCAACAGTTAACCGATTCATTGCTAACACCATCAACTTTATTCACTTATAGAATCAAAGCCATTGGAAATAAAACAGAATCCTCATACAAGGAAGTCGAAATATCTACCCCTTCTTTATTAGCCCAAACAACGATTACTTCTATCATTCTGTATTACAACTCTTTAAAATTAAATTGGCAAGCAGTTGCTAACGCCAGTTCTTATAAAATTGACAGGAAATTGGAAAATGAGGAATTTAAAACCGTAGGAAAATATGATAAATCAGTGTTAGAATTAATTGAAAAAGATTTAAAACCAAATACCACTTATACCTACCGTTTAAAAGCTTTTTCAGATTTAAGTGAATCCTTAGAAAGTGAAATAACGGTAAAAACACCCGCCATATTAGCAACTCCAGCATTAAGTTCGGAAAATATTACTCACGAAAGTATTAAGCTGAACTGGAAGAAAGTTGCCAATGCAACCAAATATACGTTGGAACGCCAAGCACAAGATGAACCGACTTTCAATAAGATTTTTGAAACTGATACTTTATTGACGTTTTCGGACTCAAAATTGAAAAGTAACCTACTTTATTCTTACAGATTGAAAGCAACAAGTTATATTTCAGAATCTCCTTATATAACCATTAGTGCAAAAACATTGAGCATTTTAGCCAATCAAAATGAGGAAAATACCAAGTTTAATATCTTTCCAAATCCAACAAAAGACAAATTAAATATTACATTTATAGAACCATTAACTGGAACAATTACATTATTAGATTTATCAGGAAAAAGCATTTTTGAGCAAAAGATAATCAATCAAAAAAGCATTTTGTTCGATGTTTCTTCGTTGAAAAAAGGCTTTTATCTTGTTATAATCAGTAGCAATCAAGAACTTTACACTCAGAAAATTATTGTAGAATAATTAATACAAAATCCCTAAAACTGTTAAAATGTCAATTATACAAGCTATTCTCCTCGCTATTATCGAAGGAATTACGGAATTTCTACCTATTTCATCAACGGGTCACATGGTTTTGATGAGTTCATTTCTCGGAATTGAAGACGACAAATTCACTAAACTATTTGAAATATGTATTCAATTAGGAGCAATTTTAGCCGTTGTTGCTTTGTATTGGAAAAAGTTTTTCGACTTTTCTAAATGGCAATTTTACGTAAAATTACTTTTAGCCGTCATTCCAGCCCTTATTTTTGGGAAACTTTTTGACGATTTAATTGATGAACATTTAGGCAATCCCGCATTTATCGCAACCGTTTTACTTATCGGCGGAATTATCTTACTTTTTGTAGATAAATGGTTCAAGAACCCAATCATTCACGAAGAACCTGAAATCAGCAATATGACAGCCATAAAAATTGGTTGTTATCAATGTTTAGCCGTTATGTTCCCTGGACTTAGCCGTA
The DNA here is from genome assembly GCA_013298805.1 of Cytophagales bacterium. GTDB lineage: Bacteria > Bacteroidota > Bacteroidia > Cytophagales > Spirosomataceae > Arcicella. The sequence continues at coordinate 57,675 of JAAFIU010000002.1, forward strand.
GTGCTTCTACCATCATTGGCGGAATGCAACAACGATTATCAAGAAGTCTTGCGGCTGAATTTTCGTTCTTTTTGGCAGTTCCAACAATGGCAGCCGCAACGGGTTATAAACTTTTGAAATTTATCAAAGAAGAAGGTAGTATTTCGGGAGAGCAAATGAAATTATTGGGAATCGGAAATATAGTGGCATTTGTAGTGGCTGTTTTGGCTATCAAATTTTTCATTAGTGTTCTGAACAAATATGGATTCAAGTATTTTGGAGTTTACCGAATTGTTGTGGGTTTAGGAATATTGATTTTGTTGGCAGTCGGAAAATAAAATATGGAAGATAAAAAATATATACAACCTGTTCCCGACCCAGGAGAAGTAATTTTAATTGATAAACCACTCACTTGGACTTCTTTTGACGTTACGAAAAAATTGAAATTTGCAGGAAAATTCAAAAAAATTGGTCATGCGGGTACACTTGACCCATTGGCGACTGGTTTACTCATTTTGTGTACTGGCAAAATGACCAAGCAAATTGACAGCTACCAAGCTCAAGAAAAAGAATATTCTGGCATTTTGGTTTTAGGAAAAACAACACCTTCAGTTGATTTAGAAACAGAATTTGATGCAGAGTTTCCAACTGATCATATCACATCTGAAATTATGCAAGAGGCTGTAAATACTTTGACTGGTAAAATATTACAAATTCCACCCATTTATTCTGCCATTCAAGTAAACGGAAAAAGACTTTATGAATTAGCAAGAAAAGGGAAAACCGATGCCGACGTTGAGATAAAATCAAGAGAAGTCGAGGTAAAAAAGTTTGAAATCAATGCAACAAATTTTCCAGAAATCACTTTTTCTATCGTTTGCTCAAAAGGAACTTATGTGAGAAGTTTAGTAAGAGATTTCGGAACAGCTTGTCAATCAGGAGCTTACCTAAAATCACTCAGACGTGAAAGAATTGGCGATTATCATGTAAAAGATGCTTTAACGATTGAACAATTTATTGAAAAGAAAAACAGCTCATTGGCTGAGTCGCAAAGTTAATTTGTCATGCTCAATAGCACCAAATAGAATATGAACGTATATTACGGATTAGAAGAATTCAGAAAATTAGATAACGCAGTGGTAACCAGTGGTACATTTGACGGAGTTCATTTAGGGCATCGTAAAATACTAAACCGTTTGATTGAAGTAGCTCGACAAACCGAGGGAGAAAGTGTTGTTATCACTTTTTATCCCCACCCCAGAAGCGTAATTTCTCCTGATAATAAGGTTATTAATTTACTTTCTACGCTCGATGAAAAAATTGAGTTATTAGAAAGAAGTGGCATTCAACACTTAGTAATTATTCCGTTTACCCGAGAATTTTCAGAATTAACTTCCGAAGAATTTATCCAAAAAATCTTAATCCAGACCATCGGTACAAAAACGCTCGTTATTGGTTTTGACCACCGTTTTGGCAAAAATCGTGAAGGTAGTTTTGAATATTTAAAAGCTCACAAGGAAAACTATGGCTTTGAAATTGAAGAAATTTCTCGTCAAGATATTGAAAATATTGGTGTAAGCTCTTCTAAAATCAGAAAGGCTTTGCAAGACGGTGATATTGAATTAGCAGATCACTTTTTGGGAAGAAGCTATTCATTATCAGGTGTTATCGTAAAAGGAAAGCAATTAGGCAGAACAATAGGCTTTCCAACGGCAAATATTCAAGTGCGTGAAGTGGCAAAACTGATTCCTACCAATGGAGTTTATGCCGTAAAAGTCAAATATAAAAATGAGGAATTTAAGGGAATGTTAAATATCGGCAATCGCCCTACTGTTGATGGGACTTTTCAGACAATTGAAGTTAATATTTTTGAATTCGACCGTGAAATTTATGGAGAAAACCTCACAGTCGAATTTATTAAGAAGATTCGCAACGAACAAAAGTTCAATGGATTAGATGAGTTAAAAGCTCAAATTGCAAAGGATAAAATTACCTGCACTGAAATTTTAAAATAATTAAATTGACTTTACGTAACTACCAAGCCATTTAATTTCAGAAGCGTGTTTTGCCATAATTTCTTGAACACTTTCGTCTAAAAAATACCCATCAAATTCCATCAAGAACCAAAAATTGAACTGGTCGCCTTCTTTCACGGGGCGACTTTCTATTTTTAGTAAGTTGATACCTCTACTCTCAAATTCTTGTAAAAACTTCATTAGTGTACCGGGTTTACCATCTTCTGGTAAACGAGCAATAATTGTCGTTTTATCATTATCACTTTTTTGATTGATAAAATCCTTCCCAATTATAAAAAAGCGAGTACGGTTTTGAGCCGAATCCTGAATATTATCAAACAAAATAGGTACGTCAAATAATTTAGCAGCAATGTGCGAACAAATAGCAGCCGAACTTGGGTCATGTGCAGCTAATCTTGCAGCTTTTGAAGTAGAGTCAACTTCTATAAAAAAGTCTTCTTCTTTACCCGCAAAATAATCGGTCAAAAAATTCTCACACTGTCCAAAAGCAATGTCTTTTGAATAAATTTTCTTGATGTCTGATAGTTTTTCAGCCTTCGTCGCAAAAGTAAAATGCACCGAAATAGCGACCTCCGCAACAATTTTCAAATCCGTTTCATTAAGCAAATCTATGGTCTCTTTGACAATTCCTTCCAAATTGTTCTCAATCGGTACAACGCCAAATCTTGCCCGACCTGTATCTATGCTTTCAAACACTGAACGAATATTCGGAAGGGCTAAGTAATCGCTCATTGCCCCAAATCTACTCTCAGCAGCTTGATGCGTAAAACTGCCTTCTGGCCCTAAATAAGCAATTCTTTCAGGTAATTCAAGGTTTCTTGAAACGGCAAAAATTTCTAAATAAATTGCTTCAATCGCCGCACGGTTTAGTAATCCATTATTCATAGAAGCTAATCTATCAACAATTTGCTTTTCTCTTTCGGGACGATAGATTACAGTTTGTGTACTTTTTTTAAATTCACCAACTTGTTTTACAACTTCCATTCGCTGGTTCAGAATTTCCAGCATTTGGTTGTCAAGGGAATCAATCTGATTTCTTAGTTCTTCGAGGGACATGATTTTCATTAAACAGCTATCAGTTAGCAGTAAACAGTAATGAGTAAACAGTTATGAGTAAACAGCAACCAGTTATCAGTAAATTCATATCGGTCAGATAACTATTTACTGCTTAACTGCTAACTGCTTAACTGCTAACTGCTAACTGCTAACTGCTAACTGCTAACCGCCAACTGCCATTTATGCTGCTAATTCAGCAGGGTCTTTTTCAATTATTAGATTTTCAATGATAAACTTTTGACGGTCGGGGGTATTTTTACCCATGAAATAGGTCAAAATTTTAGGAATCGTTGTATCTTTTGTAAGAATAACGGGTTCAAGGCGAATATTGTCATTAATGAATTTACCAAACTCTTCAGGAGAAATCTCCCCTAAACCCTTAAATCGAGTAATTTCTGGTTTAGGGCTTAATTTAGTAATAGCATTTTGACGTTCTTCATCACTATAACAATAAATTGTTTCTTTCTTATTTCTTACTCTAAATAAAGGCGTTTCCAAAATATACAAGTGACCATTCCTTACCAAATCAGGGAAAAATTGTAAGAAAAATGTCATCATTAATAAACGGATGTGCATTCCGTCAACGTCAGCATCAGTTGAAATGATGATTTTATGATAACGTAAACCTTCCAAACCTTCCTCAATATTCAAGGCGTGTTGCAAAAGGTTAAATTCTTCGTTTTCATAAACAATTTTCTTAGTAAGCCCAAAACAGTTCAAAGGCTTACCTCTCAAACTAAATACGGCCTGCGTTTGAACATTACGAGATTTGGTAATTGAACCACTCGCAGAATCACCTTCCGTAATAAAAAGCATTGTCTCGTATCTATCATCAGATTTTTCATCCGTTAGATGTACCCTGCAATCTCTTAGTTTTTTATTATGTAAGTTTGCTTTCTTGGCTCTTTCATTAGCAAGTTTTTTGATACCTGCCATGTCTTTACGTTCCCGTTCCGACTGCTCAATTCTCTTTTTAATTGCCTCTGCAACCACTGGATTTTTATGCAGATAATTATCAAGATTTGTTTTGATAAAATCTCCAATAAAACTTCTAACCGATTGAGAATTAGGGTCAGGCGAAACATTACTTGAACCTAATTTCGTTTTCGTTTGGGATTCAAAAACGGGTTCTTGAATTCTTACGGCAATAGCACCAACAATACTTGCACGAACATCTTCTGGGGCATAATCCTTTTTATAGAATTCACGAATTGCTCTGACGATTGCCTCACGAAAGGCTTGTAAATGGGTCCCTCCTTGCGTAGTATTTTGACCATTCACGAAAGAATAATATTCTTCACCATATTGATTTCCATGAGTGATTGCCATTTCAATATCGTTTCCTTTTAAATGAATAATTGGATAACGTCTTTCATCTTCCGCAGAATATTTATTCAATAAGTCGAAAAGTCCATTTTGGGAAAAATATTTTTGACCATTGAAATTAATTGTCAAACCTGCATTCAAATAGGCATAATTCCATATCAAATTCTCAAGAAACTGAGGAATATAGTGGTAGTTTTTGAAAATTGTATTGTCAGGTTCAAAGGCAACGTGCGTACCATTCCGAGCGTTGGATTCTGCTCCATCTGCCGATTCATTTATTAATTCACCTTGTTTAAACTCTGCCCATTTAGTTTTTCCATCACGGAATGATTGTACTTTAAAATACGAAGCTAAGGCATTCGTTGCTTTTGTACCAACCCCATTTAGTCCAACTGATTTCTGGAAAGCCCCAGAGTCATATTTTCCCCCAGTATTAATTTTTGATACGCAATCAATAACTTTTCCTAATGGAATACCACGCCCATAATCACGAACTTCAACACGGTGGTCAGAAATTTTAATCTCAATTGTTTTCCCATTCCCCATCATGTGTTCGTCAATTGAGTTATCCATGATTTCTTTCACCAACACATAGATACCGTCATCGGCAGAAGAGCCATCTCCCAATTTACCGATATACATACCAGGACGAAGACGTATGTGTTCTTTCCAATCAAGAGACCGAATATTATCTTCGGTATAAGTTACATTTTCAGGTACTGTGGCCATATTTATAATTTTAAAGAAAGGATATCATAGATTGATTATTTCAAAGCGTCAAAAGTAAAACAGCTACTTTGAAATTATATGTTCAAAATTACCAAAACTCTAAGTAATTAGAACAATCATTTTTTTTTAGTTGTCATTAAAGAGACAAAACTACAAAAAACATTAAGAATTTATAAAATTAACAAGATTTAATTGTTCTTGGAATAATTAAACTACCAAATGGTCGTGTGAATTAACTAAAAGTTGATTTACTTTGTGTTTTGAAATAAGTCAAATTCTAAATTTGGCTCATCCATACTTTGAAAAGAAACCCTTTTTTAACCCCAAAGGCTAAGATTTAATATGTCAAAAATCACATTAGCAATTCGTTATTGTAATAAAATGAACACTTTAATTCATTTTACATCTACTAAAAAGTTATTGGTACTTCTGTTTATTTTCATAATCATTGTACCCTCTGAAAACGTACTATCTCAGAATTTATCCCTTAGTTCACTTCAGAATATTGCTTTTCCACTACAAACGCAAAGAACTTCTACTACAACAACAACAGCTCCCGTAACGGCTGCTCGTAAAGTAGTTGAAAGTGGGAAAGAGAAATCTACTACTGATTCAATAAAGTCGGCTCGTACTGCAAGTGCAGTAATTCCAGTGATTGATTCAGCAGCATTGGCTATTCGTAAGAAACTTTATGGGTTTAATATCTTTAACAATCCAAATATTTCATTTGAAACATCCCTGAAAATTCCAACTCCTAAAAACTACATTCTGGGTTCAGACGACGAATTGTTAGTTGATATTAATGGTTATTCGGAAGAACATTATACTTTAAATATCACTTCCGATGGTTATATCAAAGTACCGAAAGTAGGTAATATATTTGTTAGTGGAATTACCATTGAGGAAGCAAAAAGAAGAATCGTTGACAGATTGTCTAAAATATACGTTGGTCTAAAAACATACAATGGGGCAGCACCTAATACCACTGCCACAGTTTCATTAGGGAGTATTAGAACGATAAGAGTTTCTATTTTAGGAGATGTTGTTGCGCCGGGAACTTATTCATTATCTTCGTTATCAAGAGTGATGAACGCACTTTATTTATCAGGCGGTCCTAATGAAAATGGAACATTCCGTGAAATTAAAGTAATTAGAGACAGAAAACTTATTGCTCAAGTTGACTTATATGATTTATTAACAACAGGAAACCTTCGTCAAAACATTTCTTTACAAGACCAAGATATTATTCAAGTTGGACCGTATAAATCAAGAATAGAAATTAAAGGGCAAATCAGAAAACCTGCTATTTTTGAAAACCTGCCAAATGAAAATTTAGAAAGAATAATTGCCGAATATGGTAATGGATTTTTACCCGATGCTTACAGACAAGTATTAAAAGTACAACGTTTTACAGATAAGGAAACAAAATTAATTGATTTGAGTAACGATATATTATCTTCTTTTTATCCAAAATCAGGAGATATTATTGCCGTAGAACAATTATTGACGAATCGTGTTGAAAATGCTGTTACGTTGCAAGGTGCAGTATATCGAGCAGGTAGCTACTCTGTGAGCGACAATCCAACTCTTTCTAAACTTATTAAACGTGCTGATGGCTTTAAACAGGATGCCTTCTTAGGTAGAATTTCTATTACGAGATTGAAAGATGATTTGACGAAAGAAAACATCTCGGTAAACTATACTGATATTATATCGGGCAAAACGCCAGATATTGCTCTTCACCGTGAAGATGTAGTTGTTGTTTACTCTGGACTTGAATTAATGGAAACCTATACTGTACGTATACAAGGTGAAATTAATTTAAAAGGAACTGCTCCTATAACAGGTGCAACTTCAACTGGAAGCACAGGTGTATCTGAAACTCCTACTACAAAAGCTGTTAGTGAGACACCAATTGGTTCTTTTCCATTCGTTAAAAACATGACGGTTGAAGACCTAATTCAAAAAGCGGGTGGCTTAAAAGAATCTGCGGCAACTGGACGAATTGAAGTAATAAGAAGAAAAAAGAATATTGGGAAAGACGACCCAAGTCAAATCACTTCCACGATTGGTGAAAAATTCAATTTCTCAATTAATAATAATTTGACAATATCCGAAACCGCTTCAAAATTTGTGCTTGAACCTTTTGATGAAGTTTTTGTTCGTTCTTCTCCAAACTACGAGAAACAACAATTTGTATCAGTTGAAGGTCAAGTGATTTTCCCAGGAGTTTACGCATTAGAGAGAAAAGACGAAAAAATTTCGGAAATATTAAAAAGAGTTGGAGGTTTAAACGCACAAGCGTACCCAAAAGGAGCAACATTAATTCGTAAGTTCAAAATTACGAAGCAAGAAGCCGACAGAAAACGTTCTCAATTAAACGATTTGAGCGATAATAGCACTGGAGTTTCTGTAAAAGTAGAAGAAGTTAAAGAAGAGACCGAGGAATCTATTGGAATTGATTTAGTAAAGGCATTAGAGTCTCCAGAAAGTATTGCAGATATGCTTTTGCAAGATGGTGATATTATTAGAATTCCAAAAGAACCTCAAACGGTGAGAATGCAGGGAGAAGTATTATACCCAACATCTACCAGATTTTTAGGTGGAATGAATTTCAAGCATTATATTTCAGAAGCAGGAGGATTCACGGAGATGTCTGCAAGACGACGGTCTTACATTATTTATGCGAATGGTTCAGTTGACAGAACTCGTAAATTAATAGGATTATTTAATATTTATCCAAAAGTAGAACCTGGTTCAGAAATCGTTGTACCTAAGTTGAATGTTAAACAAGGAGCGACACAACAATTAATTCAAACGATTGTGGCAGTTTCAACGGTATTATCAAGCACCGTTGGATTATTAGCTCTACTAAGAACACTTAAATAACCATACTATTACTCAGAATGTCAGACAATCAATATAATATACTACCCGAAGACCAATTTTCATTCAAAGATATTGTTGTAAAATTAGTTTCGTTTAAGGAATTGATATTAAGGAATTGGAAAATCCTTATTTTAGCAATTATTGTTGGAACTGTAAGTGGTTATTTATTTGAAAAATTAACCAAAGAACCACGTGTATATATTGCAAAAATCGTTTTCAATATGGAAAATGGTGGAGGCGGAGGAGGAACAGGCGGTCTTCAAGATTTAGCCAGTGCCTTCGGAATTAGTGCAGGAAACTCGACAGGAGCAAATTTATTCAGTGGAGATAATTTTCTTGAATTATTGAAAACCAAAAACCTTTATAATCGTGCAATTCTTACAAAAGTGAAGGTAGGAGGTAAAGAGGTTATTTTTGGAAACTATTATCTTAAAAAAAGTGGATTGTTAGAAAATGAATTAGAGGATGACCAAACATTGAAAACCTTTAAATTCACCCATGATAACTACAAAGCTTCAACACAGGGAGAAAAAGAAATAGTACGATTGGTTCAAAACTATTTAATGCCTTATACCATTGTAGCAAATGATAGCAAAAAAGCCTCTTTCCTAACTCTATCGGTTACTAGCCGCAACGATACACTCTCTTATGTTTGGGCTAACCTTTATTTAAAAATTGTCACTGATTTTTATAAAGAAACCAAAACACAAAAAACCCGTGAATTAAGAGATTTGATTAAAAACCGTGTTGATTCACTAAAAAGCGAATTATACAGAAATCAAAATGCTGCTGCCCGTTTTTCAGATCAAAATCAACAAATTATTGTTCAAGAAGGTTTGGTTCAACAACAACGCTATCAAACCAATAGTGGCCAATTACAGGGAATGTATTTTGAAGCATTGAAAAACTTAGATAACCTCAACTTTTCAATGGCAAAAGAAACCCCATTGTTAACACGAATAGACGACCCTGAACTACCTATTTCTCCAGAACCAGACCCGACTAAAATTGGGTTGATTATTGGTGCAATAATTGGATTATTATTAGCGATAGTTTATGTCGCATTTAAAGAAACTTTAACTGAAATTAAAATTAAATAGTACATAAATTTATGCAACAAACAGTCATTGAGGCAGGGAGGTCAGAAAAATATTATTGGCAAGACCTTTGGAGATTTAAAGAATTGTTATTCATTTTGGCAATTCGTGATATTACCGTAAAATACAAACAAACATTTGTTGGGGTAGCTTGGGCAATATTCCGTCCAGTGTTGACCGTTGCAGTTTTTGTATTTGCATTTGACAAAGTTGCTAAAATTGAGAACAAGTCTGATATTCCATTACAAATAATCATTTTTACGGGAGTGATTTTTTGGAATTTCTTTGCTATGTCATTTCAGCAAGTCAGCAATAGTATTACAGGAAATGCAAATTTGGTTTCAAAAGTTTACTTTCCAAGATTATTAATGCCGCTTAGTTCGGTTGCAGTCCCCCTTTTAGATTTTTTGGTTGGCTTTTTAGTAATGGTTCCATTCTTAATCTATAAAGGCTACACCCCAAATTTTAATATTTTATTTGTACCCTTCTTTTTGGTACTATCGTTTTTTTCGGCATTCAGTTTAGGAGTTATTTTTGCTTCATTAAACGTTCAATTTAGAGATTTCCAGCAAATTGTCCCCTTAATTGTTCAATACGGATTCTTTGTTTGTCCAATCGCTTACCCAATCGCAACCATTCAAGAGTTATCATGGTACCCCATCTATCAATGGATAAATCCATTAGCTGGAATTATCGAAGGCTTTCGTTGGTGCTTAATTCCAAACTATCAATATTTCCAATGGGATACCATAATTCCATCAGTAGTATTTGTAACAATCACAACCATTTTGTCCGTAATGTTCTTCCGTAAAAAAGAGAACTCATTTGTAGATTATATTTAAAAAGTGTTGTTATAAAATTTGTATCAAAAATGTAGTAATGGGGGAATGACTCCTTTGTAAGATGACAGTAATTGAAGCAGAAAATATAAGTAAAAGGTACATTATAGACCATATCAAAGGCAATGCGAAAGGAAATACGCTTCGTGAGATTGTTACTGATAATATAAAAAACCTCTTTACCAAAAAAGAAGATAATGAAGTTAGCCATGAAGATTTTTGGGCTTTAAAAGGTGTTAGCTTTAATATCAATCAAGGTGATAGAGTTGGTATTATTGGCTCTAACGGTGCAGGAAAATCTACTTTGTTAAAAGTATTAAGTAGAATTACCGAACCAACCGAAGGAAAAATTACCATTAAAGGTAGAGTAGCCAGTTTATTAGAAGTTGGCACAGGCTTTCACCCAGAACTATCAGGGCGAGAAAACATATTCTTGAATGGTGCAGTCTTAGGGATGAAACGCCAAGACATCAAAAATCAGTTTGATGCCATTGTTGATTTTGCAGGTGTTGAAAAGTTTTTGGACACACCAGTAAAACGATATTCATCAGGTATGTATGTACGTTTAGGTTTTGCCATTTCAGCACACCTTGAACCAGAAATATTGATTGTTGATGAAGTATTGGCAGTTGGTGATGCCGAATTCCAAAGAAAATGTTTAGGCAAAATGAAAGATGCTTCTACTTCTGGTAGAACAATTCTTTTTGTAAGCCACAACCTTACTGCTGTACAAGGGCTTTGTAACAAAGCAATGTTTATGCAAAAGGGACAATTGATGGAAATGGGTGAAACTAATCATGTTTTGGCAACATATTTAAGCCATGTTCAAAAAACAGCATTAGAGTCTTGGTGGAATACTCCCGAAGAAGCACCAGGAAACGACAAGGCTCGTCTGAAAAGCATAAAATTAATTCCTGATTATTTAGATAATCTAAAACACCTTGATGTTAGAACACCATTCAAAATCCAAATTGAATTTTGGAACATGATTGAAAATGCCAATCTGAATATTAGCCTTCACCTCAATTCATTAACGGGTGAATGTATTTTTAATATTGGTACAATATCAAAGGCTTTTGACAAAGGTGTCGTTTTTGCCGAATGTGAAATCCCTGCTGATTTCTTAAATGATGGTTCATATTCAATCTCATTTATGGTTGTAAAAGATACTTCTACTGCCATCTTCAATTTTGAAGAAGCACTAATTTTTGAAATTGAAGACTACCGTGAAGGAACTTCATGGTACGGAAAATGGCCTGGTTATGTTAGACCAAAAATCAATTTCCCAATTACTCAACTTGAACTTGAAAGTATTAGTTAGACATAGAGTGATTTGAAAAGTGTACTTCAAAAACATCAATCTTTACACGCTGACTAAAAATTAAATGATAAACGTTACCAAAACATATTTACCTCCCTTAGAAGAATATCAACAGTACGTTGAAAAAATATTCAAAAGCAATCAACTGACCAATAACGGTCCGATGGTAAGAGAGTTAGAACAAAAGTTAAAGGACTTTTTGGGAGTAAAACATTGTTTATTTGTTAGCAATGGTACAATTGCAATTCAGATAGCATTGAAAGTTTTGGGTATTACCAAAGAAGTAATTACGACCCCTTTTTCATATTGTGCAACAACTCACTCACTTATCTGGGAAAACTGCAAACCTGTTTTTGCTGATATTCTGACCACAGATTTTTGTATTGACCCTGAAAAAGTAAAAGAGCAAATTACAGAGAATACCGAAGCAATTTTGGCAACCCATGTGTATGGCAACCCTTGTGAGGTAGATAAATTAGCCAAAATAGCCGAAGATAATAATCTAAAACTTATTTATGATGCCGCTCATTGTTTTGGCGTGAATGTAAATGGTACTTCTGTTTTTAACTATGGAGATATAAGTACGTGTAGTTTTCACTCAACTAAAGTTTTTCATAGTACAGAAGGTGGTGCTATCTTTACTGATAATGATGATTACGCTTATTTAATTGACAGATATAGAAGTTTTGGGCATATCGGTGACAATTATTTAACCATTGGAATTAACGGAAAAAACTCCGAATTCCATGCTGCAATGGGCTTATGTGTACTTCCAAGAGTTGGTGAAATTATAGAAGCTCGACGTCAAATTTTTGAATTGTATGATTCACTTCTCGACTGGTCTAAATTAGTAAAGCCCGTGGTTTCTCTACCAACAGAGAGTAATTACGCTTACTATCCAATATTTTTTAATTCTGAAGAAACTTTATTACGAGTAAAATCACAATTAGGAGAAAAAGACATCTTCCCGAGAAGATACTTCTACCCTTCTTTGAGTAGCTTAAAGTTTGTCATGGAAGAAAGCAATTGTCCTATTTCTGACGACTACGCCAAAAGGGCGTTAGCGCTTCCTCTATATTATGATTTGAATCATGAAGATGTTCGTATTATCGCTGGTATAGTCAACAATAATTTGTAATATTTTTCCTCAAATTTGTTAAGTAACGTATAAATAATAAGATTGTGAGTTTTGGCTTAATCTTTTTGAGAAAAACGCCATTCTATTGTTTACAAGTTGCAAACTTCTTAATATCAGTTTTATAAAATAAATGTTATTTCTCTATCCCATAATTTTTCTAATATTTATCGGTTTTGTAATCCGTGTTGCGGCTCGGGTATGTAGAAAATCGTTAATTGACATTATCATTACCGCTTATATTGTATTCTGCGGTAGTGTTATTTTTACAGGATTTGTGCTTTCTGAGGTCAACAAAATTAACGATAGACGCTTTTGGGCTTGGGGAGTATTTATTCCGACCTTTGTATTTTACATACTATTTACCAAGTTTTTTGCACGAGATAGACGAGAAAATTTTACTTTTTTTGAAATAATAGGCAGTAGAATCCAACTGGTCTGGAATTGGTTTGGGGGGCTTTCTTTATTCTTAAAGTTTGTTTTCGGAGGACTATTTTTGACTTTTGGAATTGTTGAAATAACAAATCTTCTACTAATATTTTATACTCCTCCTAACGAATGGGATAGTATGACGGGGCATCTAAATCGCTTATTATACTATTTAGACCACGGCACAATGGCACATTTTGGTGGTACAAATTGGAATATTGACACCTACCCAAAAAGTATTTGTACCATCCAAATTTATGATTATTTAATGTCAGGCAAAACTGAGAATTGGTTCAAAGCAATTCATCATTCTGCCTATTTAATCGTTGGTTTGGGAGCTTTTGGAATTGCCAGAAATTTAAGTAATAATTTTTCAGCAGGTGTTTTTTGTGCCTTAATTATTTGGTTATTACCCAATGTATTAATGCAATCGGTCACCACTGAAACAGACATTGTATTGGCTTCATATTTAACTTGTTTAGTTTACTTTTTGTTTACTTATCGAGAAAAACTTTGGCGACGATATTTATATTTGGCAGGTATCACTTTCGGCATTGCTTTAGGGCATAAAATCACCTTTGTCTTTTCATTTCCTCCGCTATTTTTCATCATTCTTTATACAGTTTTTTATGAAGAAAACTGGAGTAAGGTAATAAACATTAAAAAGCCAAGTTTCAATCCTCAAAAACAGTACGAAAAAATTACCGATAATACTTCGGTATTTTGGTTGATATTCGCTCGTTTCAAACATCTTTTTGTGGGTTTACTTATCGGAATTTGTTTATTTACGCTACCAACGGGTTATCTGAAAAATTTACAAGTTTATAAACACCCAATTGGCCCACCAACTGCTTTAAAACATCAGTCTGTTGAACGGGCAGGAACAAAGAAAAATTTACTTATTCAAGGCTCACGAAACGTCATTCGTTATACTATGGATATGGTTAATTTGGATGGTTTAAGAAACTGGGGAAAAGGTGAAGCCATTAATGATTTAATGAAAAAACCACTCATTAAATTAGAGAAAAAAACACCTTTGAGATTAGAAGAAACAACTGATTTTACGATTATCCCTTTCACCTACCACAAACGATTTGAATTTTTCAATGCCAATCCTTCATGGGGTATATTTGGTTTTGCTTTTATTTTACCATTGATATTTTTAGTGCTAATAGGTTTTATTCGTAAAGGAATAGCTTACTACGTATTAGCTATCGCCTTTGTATTACATTTCTTAGCACTTTCATTTACAGCAGCTTACGACCCCTGGAAGGGTCGCTATATGATTAGTACCGCCGTTTATGCTGTTCCTTTTTTATCTTTATTATTTACAAATTGGAATCTCGCAAATATAAAAATTGGCTTACTGAAAATCTATGTTGGGGTTGTGATTTTTATCGGTATTCTCTCAGCAATATTAGCGGTTTATCTCAATGAACGTTGTTTGCCAATTGCAGCAATGGGTAGAAGTTCTGCTTTTGATACAGAAAGAATAGCTTTCCAGACTTGGGCAAGACCCGATATTACACCTGCTTATCAGAAATTCAATGAGATAGTACCACAAAATGCAACCGTAGCACTTGCAACGATTAATGATGATTATGAATATCCACTTTGGGGTAACAAATTAACTCGCAAATTAATAGTAGTTAATCCATTTGAAAAAGGCGTTCAACCAATTCCTAAAAATGCCGAATATTTATTCTTTGCAAAAAGCGTAATCAAACCAATAAAAGGAGATATTAGATTAGGGTCGGACACAACCTTAACAAATTTGATTGTAAAAGGTGAGGATTATTATTTAAGAAAATTAAACTAATAAGTAACACAGACTTTAGTCTGTAATCCAAGAGGTTGTAACAGACTAAAGTCTGTGTTACAAAATGAATAAGCTTATGAAAGTTGCCATTATGCAACCCTATATTTTCCCTTATATTGGGTATTTTCAATTAATAAATGCCGTTGATAAATTTGTGATATACGACGATGTGAATTTTATTAATCGAGGTTGGATAAACAGAAATAGAATTTTGGTGAATGGAAAAGATAGCCTGTTTACCATTCCGTTGAAAGATGCAAGTCAAAATAAATTGATAAATGAAATTGATGTAAATTGGGATTCGGCTTGGAAAAATAAATTCCTAAAAACGATTGAACAAAGCTATAAAAAAGCACCATTTTACAAAGAAGGACTTGACATTATTGAAATAACACTCAATAGCGAAGCACTCAATTCTTCAAGTGTAATATTTAATAATTTAAAAGTAATTTGTGAATATTTAGACATCAAAACGCAGCTTGTTAAATCGTCAAATATTTATCAAAATACCGATTTAAAAGCTCAAGAAAGAATTTTAGATATATGCTTGCAAGAAAAAGCCAATCATTATATCAATCCAATTGGCGGTTTAGCATTATATGATAAATCTTACTTTGAGTCGAAAGGATTGAAACTCAACTTTATCAAAGCTAAGCCAGTGGTTTACCCTCAACTCAAAAATGAATTTGTGCCATGGCTTTCAATGATAGACGTTTTAATGTTCAATTCTAAAGAAACAATTCAAGAATTTTTACAAGAGTACGAACTAGTTTAAAATAAAGTGGTTTAAAAGTAAATTTTAATAAAATGGCAAAAGTAGTAGTATTCGGAACAGAATTAGTCGCTGAATTAGCACATTATTATCTGACCAATGATTCAGAACATGAAATCGTTGCTTTTACAGTCAATCAAGAATATATT
>JAAFIU010000304.1 GCA_013298805.1 Cytophagales bacterium
ACATCCCCCTGTGCAAATTAATAGTTCTACACCTATTATCTTAAATATTTTGATTGGTTGGTCTTAAAAACATGGGGCAATACAGATTGCCCCTGTTTCCTAAATACCTAACCACTAATTTCGTTTCTAATTGTTATTTTTTTACAACGCAAATTAATTAAAAAACCTGTGAATTTCCTAAGTAATTCTTAGTTTTTTCTAAAAAAGCTTTTTTCTTTCTTCGTGATACTGAAATTTTTTTACCGTCCTTCAATTGGACATACATTTCTTCTTTAACGTCAAATTGGACTAAGTAGTTCAAATTGATAGCAAAAGATTTATGAATCCTTACAAATAACTCGTCATCTAATTTAGCTAAGAAATCTTTCATAGTACGTGAAACAAGTAGCTTTTTCCCATTATTGAAGTGAAACATGGTATAATTACTGATTGCTTCGAGGTGGCTAATGTCTTTCCATGCCACTGAAATTGTTTTTTTGCAAGAAATAGGCAGTAAAATACTTGGCTCTTTCAACAAGCGAGTATCTGAACCCAAATTATTATAGTCTCTTTTGAAACTTGCGACTGCAAAAGAGTTCACGTTCGTTAATGTTGTTACCATGATAGTTATAAGATTAGTTCCACAAATATTTTGTTTCTATCATGTGGTCAGGGATTGACACAAAATTGGCTGGTTTATTCTTACTAATCAATCACATGATGATATGATATTTCTAAACGATATTCTCATGAATTGCTTTGGCTACTGCCTCAGTTTGCGAATGAACGTGCAACTTATCATATATCTTTTTAATGTGAGTTCGCACGGTATCCATGCTAATGCCACACTTATCCGCAATCATTTTGTAACTATTTCCTTTTACTAATAAATTCAAAATTTCAGTTTCTCGCTCGGTTAATTTGTACGAAACATTATCTGCTGTTCTTTGCTGAGGAGGCAACATTTGTAGAACCTTTCGTGCCACACTTGATGTCATTGGCGCTCCACCATCATAAGCATCATTAATTGCTTCTAAAAGCCTCACGGGAGGAGTGCGTTTTAAAAGATAACCAACTGCCCCTGAACAGATTGCTTCAAAAATATTTTCATTATCTTCAAAAACCGTAAACATCAAAACATTTACTTCTGGAGTTATTTTCTTGATAGTTTTCAAGCCTTTGATGCCATTAGCAACAGGCATATCAATATCCATCAAGACAATATCTGGACGCAATGTTTGCATTTGTTCGGCTACTTTTTCACAGTTAACAAAAGCTCCTACCAACTCAAATCCCAGAGAACCTCTTAATAAAACCGAAAGACTTTCCCGTAAATCAGGATTATCTTCATACACTACTATTTTTATTACAGAGGGATTCATTGGATTAAATAATTTCGGTTTAAATATTCTCTTGCAATATTACAATAAATATCTATCTAACGGTATCACATGATGAGGGGATATTTGATGATTTTTAGCAGGAAGTGCCATTGTATTTTTTGTATCTTTGTGACTATACAAGAATAAGGTTTACTGAAATATGTTCCGTATTATTCCCAATTTTAAACTTAAATCATTACTTCGTGAAAAAATATTACGCTTACTTTAGTTTTTTCTTACTTGTTTTTACTCAAATTTCATGTCAAGATAAAAAGCAAACTACTGAAACGAATACAACTGCGATTGCCGATTCAACTGCAAAAGTAGTTTCTCTTGAAAATTATAGTACAATATTTCAAGCCATTCTAAAATCTGATTCGGGTATGGCTCGTGGCGTGAATATTGGCGATAAAATTGAAACTATCCAAGAAACAACACTCCCAGCTGAAACACAACCAGAAAACGGTAAAGGTTTTACCGAATATTTTGATGATACCGACCTAAACTTTGCGGATATTGCTTATTTAAAAAATAGTGAGAATAAAGTTGGATCTATTTCAATTGATGTTTATATCGAAAGACAAACCGCTGTTGATAGCCTTATGAATGAATTTAAAGGCTATTTCGACAAAAAATATGGTCAAGGAAAAGGCATTTCAAAAATGACAACCTGGAAATTACCAGACTCTCAAAACGAGCTTTTACTTCAAAATGTAAGCACTGCCAAAGACCCAGGTTTGAAGATTATATTTGCTAAAAGCGGAGATAAAATTTTTCAATAAATGTAACAAAACGTGAACGATGGATTATCAATTGCAGGGGCAAGTGGACTCCTTAGTAATTATGCTCAATCAAATAGTTGACCCGACGGTGTATTGGATTTTACGGGAGAAGATTTTGACTTGAATATTTCTAATCCTGAGAACCCCTCTATTTTAGTGATTGGTAACAATCCCGATAGATTTCAATCTTATGGTGTGTTGTTAAGTTTATTGAATGGAAAGCTCACTAAGACCATCAATAAAAAAGGGCAATTGCCTTTGGGAATCATTGTCGATGAATGCCCGACTTTACCCTTTGAATCATTGAGTGTACTCATTGCTACCGCTCGCTCCAACATGGTGGCGTGTATTTTGGGTATTCAAGATTTAGCCCAGTTCGTGTTGCTTTACGGACAAGAAAAGGCAAATATGATTGTCAACATGGTGGGTTCGATTTTAACAGGACAAATTCGAGGAGAATTAGCCAAAATTATTTCAGAATGTATTGGTAAAATTAATCAAATCAATATTCAAGAGAGTTTGTCGGCTCAGGGGGTATCGTCTTATAGCATTTCCGAACAACAAATTGAAGCTGTTCCTGTTTCGACGATTTCAAACCTTGACCAAGGAGAAATGGCGGGAACAATTTCGGGGGATTTTAAAACGCCTTTAAAATACCGACGTTTTCACGGACGGATTGATGCGATGGATTATCAAGCATCCCCGACCACCAAAATGCCCATCAAACAAATACCCGAACTCAACGAAGATTTCAAACGAAAGGGCAATGAAACGGAAGAGGAGAGAAATCTACGGTATGTCAATAATAACATCATCTATGCGGCCAAAACAATATTAAGCAATTTCGAGAGTCCTGTTTGTCAAAATTTGAGAGTTCATTATAATCAGTTTGAACTCCTGCTTTACAACGAAATCCAAGACCCAAGGTTTAAAACTAATCAAGAAAGTGTTTCGTCTCCTGAAGAAGAAATGGTGGATGAATCGGGTTTGGTGATTTTGGGGGATTATTGGGAAGAGTTGGTTTGAGGTTTAGATAGATATTGTGACAAATGAGCTATTGTGGATAAGGAGATTAGTCTGGTTTATGTAGTTTCTCAATTTGCGAATATTAACAATTTAGTCTAATTTTTTAGTTTTTTATATACCAAGAAATCCTCAATTTTAGTCTCTTTTGGTATATAAAAACACTTGTCCTTTTTACACAACTCCATACACTCTCATTTAGGTTTATACTTATTAGGCATGAAGAAAAAATGTCTTTTAAATACTTGAGAGAATAAATTAGTCGTTCTGAAACCCATTTTCTTACTTACTTCATCTATTTTCATTTGCTTTTCTTCAATCAACCATTTTGCATATTTCATGTGAAAGCCTCGATGATATTCAATAATTGAAATGCCAAAAACATGAAGGAATAATCTATTTAGTTTTTTGGTAGAATAGCGAAAATTCTCACTCAGTAAATCTATATTGGGTTCTCTCATTGCGGGTAACTTCTGAACTACTTTCTCTATGAGTAACATATTATAAAAATCTCTAAAAGAAATTTGTCCCTCTAAAAATGGTTCATTGACAGATGAAAGAAAGTTTGTCATTAAATTTATTACATAAACTATCCTGTCTTGTGTATTTTTCACTTCTCTTAGATTGAAAAAAAGATTCTGAAAGATGTAATCTGTATTTGAAAAATAGAAAGCAGGAATATTATGTTTTTTATTTAAAAATGGCATTTTTAATTGTCTTAAAGCTGATTTTTGAAGGTAGTTAAAAAACATATTTTGTGGAATACCAATCAATTGGAAGTTTACCTGAGTTTCGGGAGGTAACATCATTTCTACACCAACGCTGGAAACCCAAAACAAAGAACCCTTTTTTGATTGATTATCTAATAATGCTGTATTGATGGGTAAATCAATGACAATTCGTTTATTTAGATTTTTACTTGACTCAAAACTTAGTAGATAAAAATAGGACGGTTGGGCACTTGGGCAAAATGATAACATTATTTCTGAATCGGTTTGAACATTCCCTTCCCAAATAAGCATTTTTGTTTTTTTAAAGAAAGAATAACTTCCTTTAATCATGTTATCAAAACCACCTACGGGTATATTTAATAATAATTCCTTTTGGGCTGACAAAGCACTTCCTAATAAATCATCATTTCCAAATTTTAACTTCTTACACATTATCTTGATTATTTTTCTTTTAAGGCGTTTTGTAAAAGCACATTTTACACTTGAGTAATAAATTATCATCTTTAAATTTATTTGAAAGGCTGTACGATTAATTAACACTAATTCACAATACAGCCTTGTACTCAATCTTGATGTATTCTACTTTTTTCCTCTGGTTTAGATGATACCAAAAGGAATACAAACTCTTGGTTTACAACAATCTCTCACAATAACAATCATTGGACAACAACCTTCTTCTTCTCATTCCCCTTTGATTAATGAAGTATTACTTGAGTTTCATACACAAGGCTCCACTCTTGCCTTACTGTTATTTTATGGCAATATGAAATATCAGTTCTTCCTAAGTTTAAATGGAATACATTTTGGTTCACAAGGAATAATACAATTTGTAGGGTTCAGTGTAACAACTGTATCAATAAAACAAGCATTAGCTCCATTAAATACTCTTATCGTATATTGAGTTGCTACTGCTGGATTAACAATACCAGTTAATGCTCCTGCCCCTAAGTTGAGCTTATTTGCTGAGGAATAGGGCTGACCATTATATGAACTTCCCAATGATATACCATACTTGTCCCCTCCTGTTGAGTTAAAAGTAATTTTTGCATCATTATTGGCAACATTTCCATTACAAGTAGCTTGTGTTACGGTAGGTGTGATAGTCATTGTAAGAGTACA
>JAAFIU010000059.1 GCA_013298805.1 Cytophagales bacterium
GTGAAATTTACTTTTAAAAAGTCAGAAAGACTCAATTCCAAAAAAGTTATTGAAAGACTCTTTGATAAAAAGGGTAGAGAAACAAACCCATCGGTTTTTCTCTACCCTTTTCGTGTTACTTATATATATGAATTATTAAGTGATAAGTCGCAAGTCATAAGTGAAGACTTGAATGAGATTGACTCAGAACAACTTATGACTTATGACTTAAAACTTAAAGCACCTTCTCATCCCCAAATTCTCATTTCAGTTTCTAAGCGTTCATTCAAGCACGCCGTTGATAGAAACTTGGTAAAACGCCGCACCCGTGAGGCATACCGCCTCAATAAGCATCTTTTGATGCAAAAACCCACCAATCAGATTCCTGCTTACATCGCTTTTGTGTATATTGCGAAGACAATTGAAGATTACGCCAAGATAGAAAAATCAATGAAAGCGATTTTTAAGAAAATGGTTTAGTTTTTGATTGAAATATCGTATTTGATTTTGCGTTAAATATTATATGCCTACATCACATATTCAATATATTACAGATACAACTGGACGTAAATTAGTCCAAATACCCGTAGAAGATCGGAATTCTCTTCAAGAAAAATTCAGCAAATACGAGCAACTCATTGCCGTTGTCTGTGTCTCCACAGACAACATATAGTTCTATTTAACCCCAAAAATAAATCAAATGCAGTTCGCAAGTTTAGAAATTGGCATTCCATATTTTTATACAGCAACTATTACAAAATGGCAAAATCTTTTAAAACCAGACAAATACAAAGATGTCATCATCAAAAGCTTGCAGTATTTGGTTGAAAAAGAAAAAATTAAAGTATTTGCTTTCGTAATAATGCCCAATCACATTCATTTAATTTGGACAATGCTTGAGAAAAATGGAAAAGAAATGCCAAATGCCAGTTTTATGAAATATACGGGTCATTTATTTTTAGAAGATTTGACTAAAAATCATCCGCAAGTTTTACCATATTTTGTCGTAGATACTTCCACTCGTAAGCATCATTTTTGGCAACGAAATAGTTTACCCATAGCTTTGCATTCACCAAATGTATGGAAACAAAAATTAGATTATATTCACAATAATCCTGTTTCAGTAAAGTGGAATTTAGCCGATTTACCCGAAAACTATAAATATTCCTCTGCTAAATTTTATTTGGAAGGAATTGACGAGTTTGGATTTTTAACTCATTGGCAAGAATAAACTGGAGTGGTTGTCTGTGGAGACACAGACAACGGCAACAGAAATAAAGGATAAATACTTTACTGTTGTCAGTAATAAAGCATATTTTTATAATTCCCCAAATTTGGAAAACCGTGGTAAATCATATCTAATTAAAGGAGAGATGAGTCGAGTATATTCTTCAAATGATGATTTTATATACACTGAATTTGAGAACGAAGAATCAGGCAGGATTACAAAAGGTTGGATAAGAGTATCGGATATAAATCACTGGTTAGTCAAGTTATAAAACATTTTATTACATGAATACAATTTTTAAAATGTAGGAACTCAATAATCAATTTAAAGAATAACAAAAAAAATGAACATAAAAAAATATACTAAAACCCTAATAATCAGTGGAATAACGATTGTGGGACTATCGTTAGCTTCCTTCTCTGACCCAGGAGAACGCTTCTTTGATATTGCTAAAAATTTGGATATTTACGCTACGCTTTTCAAGGAGTTGAACCGCTATTATGTGGATGAAATCAATCCGAATAAGACCATCAAAACGTCTATTGATGCCATGTTGAAGTCGTTTGACCCTTATACCGTCTATTATGCAGAAGATGATATTGAGGATTATATGACTATGACAACTGGCAAATACAACGGTATCGGTATCGTAACGGGTAACCGCAACGGGCGTATCGTGGTGATGTTGATTGACGAAGGAACTCCTGCTGAAAAATCAGGCTTGAAAATTGGCGATGAAATCGTGAAAGTAGATGGCGTTGATTTGAAATCTAAAAAAGGAATCGACCCCGGTAAATTGATTAAAGGACAAACGGGTACATCCGTAAAATTGACCGTAAAACGCTACGGAACGGATAAATTGGAAGATATTTCTGTTACTCGTGATGTCGTAAAAATGAAAAATGTACCTTACTACGGCATGATTAACGACGAAGTTGGCTACATTGATTTGAAGGATTTTACAGGAACGGCTTCCAAAGAGGTTCGTCAAGCTTTTACGGAATTGAAGGCAAAAGGCATGAAGAAATTAGTGCTTGACCTTCGTGAAAACCCAGGTGGATTATTGAATATGGCGGTTGATATTTGTAATGTTTTCTTACCAAAAGAATCAGAAATTGTATCGACCAAAGGAAAAGTTCAAGAATGGAATAAAACTTACACAGGTCTAAATCCTGCGATGGATACCGAAATACCAATCACGGTTTTAACAAATTCACGCAGTGCTTCAGCGGCGGAAATTGTATCGGGTGTAATTCAAGATTATGACCGTGGCGTATTGATTGGACAACGAACTTATGGCAAGGGTTTGGTACAAGTTACTCGTGACTTAACGTATAATACTAAGCTAAAAGTTACCACTGCAAAATACTATATTCCAAGTGGACGTTGTATTCAAGCCATTGATTATGCACATCGTAATTCAGACGGCAGCGTTGGGAAATTGCCAGACTCTTTAAAACGCCCATTCAAGACTAAAAAGAGTGGAAGAACGGTTTATGATGGTGGTGGTGTTTTACCAGACATTGAAATTGACAAACCCGCTCCATCAGCAGTAACACTTTCATTATCAAACAAATATGTATTGTTTGACTATGCAATCAAATATCATTTTGACCACCCAACTATCAAAGCTGCTAAAGATTTTGAATTATCAGATGCTGAATACAATGAGTTTGTAAAATGGGCGGCTGCACAAGATTTTGACTATACAACGCAAGCAGAAAAGGACTTAAATCTCTTAGAAGCATCTGCAAAAAAGGAAAGATATTACGATAATGTTTCGGAACAATTGAAGGCACTCCGTTCAAAATTATCGCATAATAAAGAAGCGGATATGATGAAGTTTAAAGACGAAATCAAAACCGCTTTGGAACAAGAAATTATCGTTCATTATTACTTACAAAAGGGTACTCGTGAGCAATCTTTTGCCAAAGACCCAGAAATTCAAGCGGCTTTAAAATTGTTTGGTGACATGAATCGCTACAATACCATTTTGAAAGGGAATAAGTAACAAAAACAAGAAACACAAAAAATAGCGACTGAGAAATCGGCCGCTATTTTTTGTTTGAAAGCTTTGGACTTAATTTTGTAAAATATCTTTGTCTGGACATTTTGTCTGAACTTGGATTCGTGAGATTAAAAAAATTTTAGGATTGAAGTTAGAAAATAATTATCCTCCAAATCCATTAATCCCACGAATCCAAGTTCAGACAAAAGCTCACAAACAAACAATCCAAAATTAAAATATGTCTTTAATTCTCAGCATAGATACCTCCACAAAAGTTTGTTCAGTAGCACTTCATCAGAATGGCAATTTATTAGCTATTAGCGAGTTATTCACAGAAAAATCTCATTCTGGAATGCTCACGACTTTGTGTGAAAATGTCGTAAATCATGGAGGGTTTTCGCTTCATCAATTAGATGCCATTGCCGTTGCAAAAGGTCCTGGTTCCTACACTGGTTTACGGATTGGCGTGTCCACTGCCAAAGGTTTTTGCTTTGCTTTGGACAAGCCATTAATCTCTGTAAATACCTTAGAAGCAATGGCATTTCAAGTAAAAGGTTTTTACGATGAAACACATTTACTTTGCCCCATGATTGACGCTCGAAGAATGGAGGTTTATTGCCAAGTTGTTGACAATCAAATGAATACTATTTCAAAAACAGAAGCAAAAATTATTGACGAAGAATCATTTAACGATATTTTTGAGGAGAAGAAAATTGTTTTTTTGGGTGATGGAGCCGCCAAATGTCAAGAAAAAATCACTCATCAAAATGCTATTTTTTTGAAAACTGACATTACCCCTTCGGCAAAAACTGTTGGCATTTTAGCAACCAATTCTTTTGAAAAATCGTTATTTGAAAACGTTGTAACTTTCGAGCCTTTTTATTTGAAAGACTTTGTAGGAACACAACCTAAGAAAGTGTAGAATTAAGATAATTATTTCGTTTTATTTTTTGTAATATTGAATAAAAAATTATCCTCATGCAAACATCCTTAAATGTCAATTTATCACTATCTTTCTATCAATTGGTAGAGTTAGCGAGACAACTCCCTAAAAAGGAACGGGCTGAGCTTGCCTCAATTTTAATGGATGATGAACCTTCAAAAGAACAAATTTTGAAAGGGCTAAAAGAGGCAATTGAAGAAGTAAACTTAGCTAAAAAGGAAAAAATAAAACTTAAATCTGCACGAGAATTTATCAATGAGTTATAATATTTCACTATCCGATAGATTCCAAAAAGATGCAAAACGGCTTTCCAAAAGATATGCTTCATTCAAATCGGATTTAATAAAGTTAATTGAAGATTTGGAAGAAAATCCAATTCAAGGCGATAATTTAGGTAAATCATGCTATAAAATTCGACTTAAAATTGAGTCGAAGAAAAAGGGTAAATCAGGAGGAACAAGAGTTATTACTTATGTTCATATTAGTCACGAAGACGTTTATCTACTTACTGTTTATGACAAATCGGATAGAGAAAGTCTTGAAAATGGAGAACTCGAAGAATTATTAGAAGCTATTGAGGCTTAAACAATGGAAGAAGAATTAATCATCAATAAAGTCACCAATAGCGGACTTATCACTTTTGACTTAGAAGACCTTTACGACAAAGGTGAACGGGTTATTTATGACCTGAAAGATAACCTGTTCATGGGAATGATTTTGAAGGAAAAAGATTTCCGAGAATTTCTAAAAAGTCATGATTGGACGCAATACGCAGGAAAAAACATTGCCATTACCTGTTCGGAAGATGCGATAATTCCTACGTGGGCATATATGCTTTTGACGATAAAATTACAACCTGTTGCCAATTCAGTGGTTTTTGGAACATTGGAAGAATTAGAAAATAAACTATTTTTCGATGCCCTTCAAAAAGTAAACCCTGAAGAATATCGTGGAGCGAGGGTTGTAGTGAAAGGGTGTTCAAAAGTACCCGTCCCAACGGCAGCTTACGTTGAAATAACTCGACTTTTACAGCCCGTTGTTCAGTCATTAATGTTCGGTGAACCTTGTAGCACCGTTCCTTTGTATAAGAAGAAAGGATAATCATTCTGCCAAAACTTTCTCTTTCTTTTTACCCAAAAACGGCACCCAACTGTTTTCAATACTTCCGCCAAAATCTCTCAAAAACATCACGAACGAAGGTTTGTACGGTTTTACTTTCAGAGGCATATTAGCTTCTTCGGGAGTAAGGTCACCTTTTCGTGAATTACAGCGTTTACAAGCCGTTGTGAGATTATCCCACGAAGTTCTCCCTCCTCTTGACTTTGGCAAAACATGGTCGAGCGTTAAATCTTCGGTTTTTCCACAGTATTGGCATTGCCCACCATCTCGTCTAAAAATATTTTGTCGAGACAACATCACACCTTTATAAGGTAAATAAACATAACGATGAAGACGAATTACGGAAGGCATCGGAAAGGATTGTGAAACACTACGCAGTTGTTCTGTAGCTGATTCAGCCACTAAATCAGCTTTTTTTAGAAAGACCAATAAAAATGCTTTGGGAATAGAACAAACCGTTAAGGCACTATAATCTTGATTTAAAACTAAAACTTTCCGACCCATAATGTAGTAATTTAAGTGCCAAAGCACAGGTTAATGTTACCGCTTAATCATTATTTCTCCTACTCAAATCGTTCCAAAATACTTAATTTATTGTCTAACTAAATTACTGATAAATCTTTTAAAAATAACGCAAGATTAAACATTTTTGTTTCCCTTAATCTTTTGTTAATCAGAAGTTTATTAGAATGCTTACGAAAATTAAGCTAAACGCTTTAAAGCGTACTAAAAACCTACGCATAAAAAAAGACCCTCAAGTAAATGAAGGTCTTTATAACTTATCTTTATAAAATAATTTTGAAAGAAATGAAAATCAAGCAAATCCTTAATTGGCAATTATAACATCAACCTTTTTTCTACGCATTCTACTAAAACATTTTTCAATTACTTGATTATACATTTTGCCAAATTGTTCCGAACACCACGTTCGTAATTCTTTAATTTCTTCAACTACTAAGGTTTTGATTGCTTTTTTTAACTCTTTCTCGAATAATTTTGCATCAAAGCTAACTTTTTCCAGTATAACTTTGACGTAATTTAAAGTTGTCATAGCTTTAAACGTGTTTTTAAGAGGGGGATTTTTTTATTGTTTAATAGTTTAAAAATAAAACATAAAATTCTGAAAATCAAGCACTAATAAACATCTTAGTGTTAAATTTTCGTAAATCCATTTCCGATAAATAAAACAAACATATTTTCTTTATTTGAATGAACATCAGAAAGAACGGTGAAAATTAAGAATTATTACATAAATATTTTAATATTTTTTTGTCTTTTATTGTCATTTTCAACAAAAGCTCAGCAAAGTAGCGATGTGTCTTTGATTATTGGTGAAAAAAATATTTTCCTTGAAGACCCTTTCGTTGTGACGGTGGTTTTGAAGTTTCTTGGCGAATCCCCAAACCCAGAATATAAGTTTCCTGAACTGCCAAACTTTTCAAAAAGAGGCGTATCCAAATCAATTGCTCGCTCCTTTGTGAGTGGACAACCCGTTGCTACTTGTACTATTACCCAAAATTATGCCGCAAAAAAAGAGGGCGTTTTCAAAATACCCGCATTTAGAGTAAATGTTAATGGAACGGACTTAAAACAAGAAGCCTTTGTTATAAAAGTCAACAAACCTGTAACAATTGATAAAAAAGGGATAAACAATACTGAGGCTGCAAAAGCAACCGATAGCCAAGAAGACTTTACAGATTTCATTGAAGGAAATAGACCAGAATTAGCCAATTTGAACACGAAAGAAGATGCTTTTTTATCGTTGAGTTCCTCAAAATCAAATCCTTATGTTGGAGAAGGCTTTACGGTAACTTTAGCCTTCTATGTTGCAGATAACAACACCGCTGACATACAATTTGACCATAATGAAGTTCAAATTCCAGCCATTACCAAAAAAATAAAACCCGAAAACTGTTGGGAAGAAAGTTTTGGAATTACAGAAGCACAAGGCGTTAAAGTGAGGATTAATGGGAAATCATATACCCAATACAAATTTTATCAGGCTACATTTTACCCTCTCAATAATAAATCTATCGTTTTTCCTGCGGTGAGTTTGAGATTATTAAAAACGATTCCTGATAAGAATAATGGGAAAAAATATAGTTTTGTTACTTTCCAAACAAAACCCTTTACGATAAAAGCAAAAGAATTACCTCCACACCCTCTCAAAAATGAAGTGTCAGTTGGGTTGTTTACATGGCGAGAAGTGCTGAATAGAAACAAGGTTAGTACAGGAAAATCAGTTGAATATAGCCTCCAAATTATGGGGGATGGTTACAATGTAAAACTGCCCGAAATCAAAAATGACAGCATTTTCGACTTCTTCCCTCCCGAAGTTGATGCCATCAATACGCCTCAAAACAATAAAATTATTAGCACAAAATCCTTCACTTTTCAGATTATTCCAAAGCGGGCTGGTAACTTTGCATTAGACAAATATTTTCAGTGGGTTTATTTCAATACTAAAACTGAAAAGTATGATACGTTGAAATCAGTTTTGAAAATACAGGTTTCTGGACAATCCATTCAAACAACAGATACTCCGTTGGCACAAACATCTGTTTATGATGGACTTGAACAAACTGATTCTTCTGAGGAAGCAAGCAATTTTAAAAAACTGCTAAAAGATGAGGCTAACATCTTGATTGTGATAATGTTAATTGGGATTGTGTATATCCTTATTCCAAATCGTAAGAATAAAAGTAGATAGTTTTAGGGTTTTAGTCAATAGCTAAAAACTTAAAACAGTTTACCTAAATACGATTAAAATTGATTTCAAAAGCCTTAAATGAAAGGTTAAATATAGTTTTTATTAATTCAAATAAAATGAAGGTTTGACTTAGGGTTAATACCACTCAAACCTCATTACTCAACATGAGCAGTACATACGGTAAGTTATTCAAAATCAGCACATTCGGAGAGTCTCATGGAGTTGGCGTGGGCGTAATTATAGATGGTTGTCCATCAGGAATAGACTTTGATTCTTCTTTTATTCAATCAGAATTAGACCGTCGCAAACCCGGTCAATCTCGCATCACAACACAACGCCGTGAAGCGGATGAATTTGAGGTGCTTTCGGGAATTTTTGAAGGAAAAACCACAGGAACACCCATTTCATTAATCGTTAGAAATGGCGACCAACGTTCCAAAGATTATACACATATTGCTCAACAATTCCGTCCTTCGCACGCAGATTATACTTATTCTGCCAAATACGGCAATCGTGATTATCGTGGTGGTGGGCGTAGTTCTGCCCGTGAAACTATTGCTCGTGTTGCGGCTGGAGCAATTGCCAAATTAGTTTTAAAACAACACGGTGTAGAAATCAAATCGTATGTTTCGCAAGTTGGAAAATTAAAATTAACGACTCCTTACCAACAATTAAACATTGCTGATGCCGAAGAAAATGCCGTTCGTTGCCCAGACCAAGTAATGGCTCAACAAATGTTTGATTTGATTGATGAAACTCGTAAAAAAGGAGATTCAATTGGTGGCGTGGTTAATTGTGTTATCACAGGTACGCCCGTAGGCTTAGG
Organism: Cytophagales bacterium; assembly: GCA_013298805.1. Lineage (GTDB taxonomy): Bacteria > Bacteroidota > Bacteroidia > Cytophagales > Spirosomataceae > Arcicella. Next base: position 8,814 of record JAAFIU010000059.1, read on the forward strand.
AGAACCCGTTTTTGATAAACTTCATGCCGAATTGGGAAAAGCTATGTTGAGCATTAATGCCGTAAAGGGTTTTGAATATGGCAGTGGATTTGATGGCGTAGAAATGTACGGCTCGGAACACAATGACGAAATGTATTTAGATGAAAACCAGAAAGTTAGAACAAAAACTAATTATTCGGGTGGCATTCAAGGTGGGATTTCAAACGGTGAAGATATTTATTTTAGAGTAGCTTTTAAACCAGTGGCAACCATCATGCAAGACCAAGAAAGTGTGGATGCCGAAGGAAATTCTGTGATTGTTTCGGGAAAAGGTCGCCACGACCCATGCGTTGTGCCACGTGCTGTACCCATCGTAGAAGCAATGGCAGCATTGGTTTTAGTGGATTTTTATTTGAGAAATAAAGCATATTCAAAATGATTTTTTAGCCACGAAGACACAAAGTCTCAAATTTTTATCATCAGAGACTTTGTGCCTTCGTGGCTAAAAAATATAAATTTATAAAAATGTTTTCTGACGAATATTTCATGCAACTCGCCCTTCAACAAGCAGAAAACGCATTTGATGAAGGTGAAATTCCAGTTGGGGCAATTGTCGTTTGTCAGAATCAAATCATCGCTAAGGGCTATAATCAAACCGAAAAGCTAAAAGACGTAACGGCTCATGCCGAAATGTTAGCACTCACAGCAGCATCACAAAAATTAGGAGCAAAATATCTCAAAGATTGTACCTTATACGTTACGCTTGAACCTTGTGTAATGTGTGCTGGTGCGATTTTTTGGTCACAGATTGGGAAAATTGTTTGGGGTGCTTCTGATGAAAAGCGGGGTTTTCAGAAAATCCAATCCAGAATCATACATCCAAAAACTCAAATCACTTTCGGGATTTTAGCAGATGATTGCGAAGAAATTTTAAAACGATTTTTCGCCCGTCTAAGAACTTAATTAGTGTTTTTGTAGTTTTGAAAACAACTCGTTAGTAAAATAATTCGTTAAAGAACTTCTAAAACTCTTTAACACTTTAACTATAAAACTTTAAGAAAATGGCATTCGTATTAGACCCATTACCTTACGCAAATGATGCGTTAGAACCACATTTTGATGCACAAACAATGGAAATCCACCATGACCGTCATCATAATGCTTATGTAACTAATCTTAACGCAGCAGTTGCGGGTACAGATTTAGAAGGAAAAACAATCGAAGAATTATTGGCTGGAATCAGTAAGCTTCCTGCACCAGTTCGTAATAATGGTGGTGGACACTGGAATCATACTTTCTTCTGGAATATCCTTGCTCCAAACGCAGGCGGAACTCCAGTTGGTACTTTAGCAGCAGCAATTGATGCTACTTTTGGTTCATTCGACAATTTGAAGGCTGAATTCAAAAAAGCAGGTATTGGACGTTTCGGTTCGGGTTGGGCATGGTTAATCGTAAAGGCAGATGGTTCTTTGGCGGTAACTTCAACACCAAACCAAGACAATCCATTAATGGATTTAGCGGAAGCAAAAGGAACTCCAATCATTGCATTAGATGTTTGGGAACACGCATATTACTTGAAATACCAAAATAAACGTCCAGATTTTATCGACGCTTTCTGGAATCTTGTAGATTGGAACGGTGCAGAAGCTCGTTATACAGCAGCAAAGTAATTAATTGACAGTTGATAATTGACAATTGATAATTGAACCCATATTTTTTTTGAAAAATTATCCATTATCCATTGTTAATTATCAATTTTTAACTACTTTTGCACTTCCAAATACATACGCAGGATGTAGCTCAGTTGGTTAGAGCGCTGGTTTGTGGTGCCGGAGGCCGTGGGTTCGAGCCCCATCTTCCTGCCAAAAGCCTTGTCGAATAGACAAGGCTTTTTTGTTGTACTTTATTTCAAACCTAATGTGGTATTAGCCTGTTTTAGATACATGAATCTCTCACAAATCAAATCATCTATTTCAGAACATCATCGTAAAACTACCTTCGTGGTTATGATACTGATGTACCTTGCAGGAACAATAGGCTTGATTATTCCCTATACCCAACCGTACTTTAAACTACTCTCTCCACTCAATCTTTGGATTTCACTAATTTTACTTTTACTTTTTCATCAAGATTTTAACACAAGGTTTATCATCATCTTAATCATTATCTTTTTGGCTGGATTTTTAGTTGAAGTAGCGGGAGTTCACACAGGTTTAATTTTTGGAAAATATTGGTACGGACAAACATTGGGAACGCAAATATTCAATGTTCCACTGGTAATTGGTGCCAATTGGTTACTGTTAATTTACTGTTCAAGTATTGTTACTCAAAATATTGTTACAAGTTTAAAAAATAGATTTCCTCTCAATTCTATCCTATCCTCAACGCTTTTTAAGGCTTTTTTATCAGCAAGTTTAATGGTTTTATTGGATTATTTTATTGAACCCGTAGCCGTTCATTTAGATTTTTGGCATTGGCAAAATGAACAAATACCCTTTCAAAACTTCCAAGCATGGTTTTTAATTGCTTTTGTATTTTCATTTCTATTTACAAAATATCAAACACTGAAAAACAACACATTAGCTCCCCTACTACTACTTCTCCAGTTTCTTTTTTTTATTTCACTTCATTTATATTATCTAATTATCGGGTAGCGTAAAATTAAGCATTAAGGACATTTACTTATTTGATGGCAATTAGTCGCAACATTTTATAATGACGTTTTGAAAAAAAATTGGCTGACGATTTTCAATTAATCAACGCAAAAGAGACTAAGGCAAAGCCCAATTAATTGAACAAGTTGAAGGTTTTGGAAAACTGATGCCCGATATTGAAATGGGAAATCAAGAATATGGTACAGGGAGAAAATTCGAGTAGTGATAAGAAGCAAATTTTCCGCTTCGCCAACAGGTAATGAATATGTACACCATTGAAAATAGACAAATAAAAACGGTTTATCACGTAGAAGGATGAACAGTCATCTTTACTACATTTTTTGCTACATTTTATCTCTATTAAATACGCATTATATTAAAAATCAAAGATTATATATAACCTTTTAAACTTTTACAGATTATTATAATCTATAAAGTTGGTAGATTAAATAGTGTTATTAACTTTGCAAAACGAAAATCAAATTTCAATAGTCTTTTAAACTACTTATAAAATGATAAGTATTCGGTAGAATGTTTAAATATGTTAGAAATTGAAATCACTATTTAGTCTACAAAATCTATCGGACTTATTATAATTAAAAAACAAATTTTATGAAACAAATTTTAAAATTATCACTCATCTTATTGGCGGTTTCTTTGCCATTCTTTGTATCCGCACAAGATAAACCCATTATTAATGCAACGGTATCTGGAAAGGTTGTTGATGCAAGAACTAATGAAATATTGATTGGTGCAACGGTCTCCATCAAAGGCACAACCAATGGTGCTTCGACTGATGCCAATGGGGAGTTTGCTCTTATTACTGGTCAAAAACTACCATTCACACTTGTTGTTTCTTACGTAGGATACCAAAAAAAGGAAATCGTTATTAATAACAGCAAAGTTGAAATCCAACTTGAAGAAAACACAAATCAACTTGCAGATATTGTTGTTACTTCGAGACGTCGTCAAGAATCAATACAAGATATTCCAATTCCGATTTCTGTAATTCGTGGAGCAACAGCAGAAGACGCTGGGGCGTTTAACCCAAATCGTTTGAAAGAATTGATTCCTTCGGTACAATTGTATTCTTCAAACGGTAGAAATACAACGTTGAATATTCGTGGCTTAGGCTCATCGTTCGGACTTACAAATGATGGTATCGACCCAGGAGTTGGTTTTTATGTGGATGGTGTGTATTACGCACGACCAGCGGCTACTTCAATTGACTTCGTTGATATTGACCGTATTGAAGTCTTACGTGGGCCACAAGGAACACTTTTTGGTAAAAATACAACTGCGGGAGCATTCAACATTACGACAAAAGCCCCAAGTTTTACACCGGGAGCAAGCTTTGAAACAAGTTATGGAAATTATAACTACATCCAAGCAAAAGCTTCTATTACTGGGCCATTGAGCAAAAAATTAGCCGCAAGAGTTTCTTTTTCTGGTACACAACGAGATGGAACTATTTATAATACCACAACTTTAAAACCGACCAACTCTTTGAATAACTTAGGCTTTCGAGCTCAGTTACGGTACACACCTTCTGAAAATGTAAGTATAACTTTTGCGGGTGATAATGCTCGTCAAAGACCAGACGGATATGCAACTGTTGTTGCTGGAGTAGTACCAACAAAAAGAGCTGCGTATCGTCAATTCAATGCTATCATTGCTGATTTAGGGTATAAATTACCAACCACAAATCCTTTTGATAGAATTACCGACGCTGATGCTCCTTTTAAAGCTAACAATGATTTTGGTGGTGCTTCAATCAACTTAAATGCTAAGATTGGAAAAGGCACTTTGACTTCTACTACTGCTTGGCGTTATTGGAATTGGGACCCAGCCAACGATAGAGATTATATTGGTTTACCAGTCTTAACAAAATCTCAAGGAACTTCAAGACATGACCAATGGTCACAAGAAATTCGCTATGCAGGTCAATTTTCTGAAAAGTTAAGTGGTGTATTTGGCGTGTTTTTAATTGACCAAGTGTTAACTTCTGACCCAGTTCAAATAGAAGAAGCTGGTTCTGCCCAGTGGAGATTTGCTCAAAGCTCGACTTCTGCACTTTGGAAAACACCTGGTTTATTCGATGGATTTGGCACAAAAACTACGTCGAGACTTCATACTTTAGGAGCGGCAGTATTTAGCCAAGTTGATTGGGCAATTACCAGTAAATTACACTTGTTACCAGGGCTTCGTTTCAACTACGATAAAAAAGATGTTGATTACAAACGTGAAGTGTACGGAGGATTACAAACAACTGACCCTGCATTAGTAGCCTTGAAAAACGGAGTTTATTCAAATCAGGCTTTCAATTTTAACGTAGAAGAAAACAACTTATCGGGACAAATCACTTTGGCTTATAAACCGAATAAAAATGTAAATGCTTTTGCTACTTATGCCAATAGTTACAAGCCAGTTGGAGTAAATTTAGGTGGATTGCCAACAGCAAATGGAGCAACATTGATTGACTTAGCCAGAGTAAATCCAGAATTTGTAACACATTATGAAATCGGTATCAAAACAAAACCAACTCCCCAGACTTCATTGAATGTTACAATTTATAACACTGATATTAAGGACTACCAAACACAGGTTCAAACTGCCGAAGTTGGGGTAAATAGAGGTTATTTAGCCAATGCAGAAAAAGTTAGAGTGCAAGGTGTTGAAGTAGATGGAAGCATCAGATTGGGTAGCCATTTTACATTCAATACTGCTATCTCATACACTGATGGGAAATATGTTTCTTTCAAAAATGCGCCAGTGCCATTAGAAGAAACTGGTGCAACAAATGCTTTCAAAGATATTTCTGGGGGTGATTTACCGGGTATTTCTAAGTGGTCTGGTTCTTTGAGCGGAGAGTATTCTAATGCAGGTAAATTTTTGAGTTTAAAGGGAAATTATTTTATTGGACTTGATACTTACGCTCGTTCAACTTTCTCTTCAAGTGCATCACCATCACAATATTTGAACATTGAAGGATATAATATTGTAAACGGTAGAATTGGATTCCGTGCTTCAAATGGCGTTTCGATTTTGCTTTGGGGCAGAAATATCTTGAACCAGAATTACTTTGAACAATTTTTAGTTGCAGCAGGAAATGCAGGACAATACGCAGCGGTATTGGGTGACCCAGCAACTTATGGCACAACGATAAGATTTACGTTCTAAAAAAACTAAGGGTAGTTGTTTATGAAATTCATATAGCAATTACCCTTAGTTTTTTTTTAGTGTATTCAAACTTCATATTAACTGTAAAAATGCCAAAGAGATACTCTCTTCTTGAACTATTAAGATATTTTGTGAAACTTGGTGCTACTGGTTTTGGAGGACCGGTAGCATTAATTGGCTTTATGCACCGAGATTTGGTGGAAACCAAACAATGGATTTCGGAAGAAGAATATAAAGAGGGTTTAGCATTAGCACAATTAGCTCCTGGACCTTTGGCGGCACAATTGGCAATTTATTTGGGATATGTACACTATGGTGTGTGGGGAGCTACGGTAATTGGGTTGGGTTTTGTACTTCCTTCCTTTTTAATGGTTGTTGGACTCGGATATGCGTATCAACGATTTGGTGGACTATCATGGATACAGTCTGTTTTTTACGGAATTAGTGCTGGAGTTATTGGAATTATTGGCTTTAGTTCTTATAAGTTAGTCAACAAATCTCTTGGAAAAGATAAAATTCTTTGGGCAATTTTTACCATTGTCTCACTTACAACAATCATAACAGAAAGTGAAAATATTCTACTTTTCATTGGAGCAGGAATACTTTATTGGTTTGTGAAAGCCCCTCCCCAATTTTTAAAATTAAATGCGTTTTTTCCTGTTTTTTTGCCATTAACAACACTTACTTCTGAGAATACTTTACTATGGCAAATATTCTTATTTTTTTACAAAAGCAGGTGCGTTTGTCTTTGGTAGTGGATTAGCAATTGTTCCGTTTTTGTACGCTGGCGTAGTTAAAGAACACGGTTGGCTAAATGAACAACAATTTTTAGATTCGGTAGCAGTTGCCATGATTACACCAGGGCCAGTAGTTATAACCGTTGGGTTCATTGGCTTTTTAGTAGCAGGGCTAAAAGGGGCTTCTGTTGCTGCCTTAGGAACATTTTTACCTTCTTATCTCTTAACAATTTTACCCGCTCCGTATTTCAAAAAGTACGGAAAACTCCCCGCAATCAAAGCTTTTGTTGATGGAGTTACCGCCGCCGCCGTCGGAGCAATTGTAGGGGCGGTTGTAATTTTAGCACAAAAATCCTTAATAGATATTTACACTATTGCTATTGCGGTATTGTCGGTTTTTATACTCTGGAAATACAAAAAAATCACAGAACCATACATCATTATGGGGTGTGCTATTTTGGGATATTTCCTAAAAATATTCTCTTAAAAAACACTCAATCATAAGACCTATGAGAAAAATTTACCTATTCTACCTGATATTCATGACCAAGAGCATTTATGCACAGAATGTATCTCAAACTAAGGATGAAGAACAACTTTGGCTTGGGTATTTTAATCAAACTCGCTTGACGGATAAATGGGGAATCTGGGCAGATTTACATTTTCGAGCCAAGGATGAATTTATCCAAGAACCTTCCAAAGCACTTTTGAGAATTGGAGGTACATATTACATCAATGATGACTTGAAATTGACGAATGGTTATACCTATGTAAATCATTATCCTGATGATGGTCATGCTAATATTTCGCAACCTGAGCATCGAATTTGGCAACAGGTGCAATTTCACACGAAATTGAAGAAAATAAAATATATGAATTGGTTACGTTTGGAAGAACGATTTAAACATAAAATCAAGAACGACAATGAGTTAGCCGATGGATACAATTTTGATTTACGTCTAAGAAGTAATTTTATGTTTAGTTTTCCTCTTTCTAAAAAAGGGATTATTCCAAAAACATTTTCGGCGATTTTGAATGATGAAATATTCATCAATATTCATAGCTCAAATCAAAATAATTACTTTCCATTCGACCAAAATCGTTTTTTTGCAGGCATTGCTTACAACATTAGTAGTTATTCAAATTTACAATTAGGTTACATGAATGTTTACCAACAATTATCACCAAACACCAAATTTTTGAATATAAATGCCATTAGATTATTCTATTTTCAAAATATTGATTTAAGGAAAAAGAAGACCTCTTAAACCTTCCCTTTGGAAGGGAAAATTAATAAAGTACCATTCCAAAGGGTTTCAAAATGATTAAATAGTGCGTTTAATTACGGTGGCTCTTATCCAACTTTAGAAGCTATTAAAAATGTTGTTTTGAAGGCTAAATCTCCTCTGATGGCTTGTTTCGAGCGTATTTTACAACCCCTAATTTGAGAATAGTCCTACAAAAGTATCTTCAAATCCAGTTCATAAAATAGAAAACTTAAAATGCCCAAAACAGATTATGATGCGATTGTAGTTGGCTCTGGTCCGAATGGATTAGCTGCTGCCATTACTTTACAACAGAAAGGTCTTGCTGTCCTAATTGTTGAGGCGAAAGATACCATTGGCGGTGGTTTACGCACTGCCGAATTAACCTTACCGGGCTTTCAACACGATATTTGTTCCGCAATTCATCCATTGGCGGTAGCATCTCCCCTGTTCAATTCTTTACCTTTGCACGAACACGGATTAACTTTTATTCAACCTAAAATTGCAGCAGTTCATCCTTTAGACAATGGAAAATCGTCTATTTTGTGTAATTCTTTGGAAGAAACCGCCAATTATTTAGGCATCGACAAAGAAAATTATTTGAATTTAATTGAGCCAATTACCAAACAGTGGGATGTACTTTTACCCGAATTATTAGCTCCTTTACATTTTCCAAAAGACCCAATTAATTTTGCAAAATTTGGGACAAAAGCATTTCAGCCAGCCACGTGGATTGCCAATAAATTTGAAACCAGAGAGGCAAAAGCACTTTGGGCGGGCATGGCTGCACATTCTATTCAGCCTTTGAATAATCTGACGACCTCGGCGATTGGTTTGGTTTTAATGGCGGCGGCTCATAAACACGGATGGTCAATTCCCAAAGGAGGATCGCAATCTTTAGCCAACGCCTTGGCTTCTTATTTTGTGTCGATTGGTGGGAAAATAGAAACTGATTTCTTGGTAAAATCACTCAACCAACTACCTTCAGCCCAAGCAATTTTGTTTGACATTACGCCTCGACAATTATTGAAAATTGCGGGACATCGTTTTTCAAATATTTATAAATGGCAACTTGAAAAATACCGTTATGGCATGGGGGTTTTCAAGGTTGATTGGGCATTGGATGGCGAAATTCCTTTTATATCGGAGCAAGCAAGAGAAGCAGGAACGCTACATTTAGGAAATACTTTTGCCGAAATTGCCACTTCAGAATTAGCGACTTCCCAAGGGAAACATCCCGAAAACCCCTTTGTTTTGTTAGCACAACAAAGTGTATTTGATGATACTCGTTCACCTAAAGGTAAACACGTAGCTTGGGGGTATTGCCACGTTCCCAACGGCTCAACCAAAGACATGACCGATGCGATTGAAAAGCAAGTAGAACGTTTTGCCCCAAGATTTAGAGAAAGAATTTTGGCAAAACATACTTTCAACACAGCACAATTGGAAGAATATAATCCAAACTATATTGGTGGCGATATTAACGGCGGAATTATAGATTTGGGACAATTATTTACTCGTCCTGCTTTGAGATTTTCTCCTTACAGAACTTCTGAAAAAGGCTTATATATTTGTTCTTCATCAACCCCTCCAGGCGGTGGCGTTCATGGAATGTGTGGATTTCACGCAGCACAACGAGCTTGGAAAGACGTATTTTTAAATAAATTATAGATTTATTGGCTTGGAAATTTTCGTTTTTATTTTATAATTTTCGTTGAAAATTATATTTTCCATAGAATTTTTATTAATATTTTACAAAATATTATTTCTTTAAATCTACTTACTTGGTAGATTAAGTATTTTGTTTATAAATTTGCCTAAGATTTTAAAATGACATAAATCATATTTTTAAATCAAATTATCAGATTACAAAAAAGCCACTTTTGCTGGAACAAAAGTGGCTGGTTATTACAAGGCTCATCGCTAAATGAATTAGGAGATTGAAAATCAATCACCCAGTACCTTATTTTTTAATTTAACCAATGCAAAGTAAATGAAAAAAAAATACTTTCTGATGAGGCTGTCTCAAAAGGGCAGTCTCTTTTCTTTTTACGGGTTATTTTGTAAATTAGATTTATGAAACAGCCAAATCATCGGGTAGTTTTTAAGCCCTATACTCCCAATCAGTTAAGTCTATTACC
>JAAFIU010000257.1 GCA_013298805.1 Cytophagales bacterium
AATTAATGACTTGCTGACGGATGCACTCAATAAGGGGGCTGAGATTAAGGCTGGTGCGAGAAGTTGTAAATTATTGGGCGGAGGTTATTATTGTCGCCCTACGGTACTAACGAATGTTACGGAAGAAATGAACCTTATCACAGATGAACACTTAGCCCCATTATTACCCGTGATTCCATTTTATCATTTGGATGATGCTATTATTTTAGCGAATAAAACGGAGTTAAGGGGGAATGTTGCAGTTTTTGCGGGAGATGACATCGAAGCCATGCAAATTGCTAATGGATTAAAATTTAATACTATTTCACTTAATGATGTGTCATTGAATTTTTTAATACCAGAAGTTAAATCTGATAGATTTAATAAGTTTTTGAAACGGAAGGTTTTGCTGATAAGTAATCAAGACCAAAAGAGGGATTGGTGGTATTAAAAAGGGGTTTAAGTATCTGAGAAAGATAATAATGTCATCAACCCATGATTTTTATCAAGAGAAAAGCTAATAAAAATCAAATTTGAGAAATCTTTTTATCACTTAACTTTGTTGAAAATATAGTGTTTTATTGGTTTAATTCTTCTTAATTTAAGTATTAAACGGTAGCGTTTTATAGACAAATCTGACCCGTTTCTAAATTGCCAAAACATTTTCAAAAATTGTATTATTTATTAAACAAATTGATAAAACGCTCTGTTCGATGTATATTTGTGGGATTTTTTTAAGATGACCATTAAATCCTTATTCATAAACATTTAATCAAATTATCAATGGCGTATCAACAAGACTTTACCTACGTTGAAGGTGTAGAACCACATCGTATTCGTACCAGAGAGATTTTAAAAGCTCACCCAGAAGTAAAAAAACTTATCACCAAAAACCCCATGACAATGGTTTGGATTCTTGCTTGTGTAGCAATCCAACTTGTTATGGCGTATTTAGTTAAAGACCAAGCATGGTATATTATCTTGGCAGCAGCATGGTTCATCGGAGCATTTCCTGTGCATACATTATTTATATGTATCCACGAATCAGCCCATAACCTAATTTTCAAGAAACCATCATGGAATATCTATGCAGGTATTGTTGCTAACTTTCCTTCATTAGCTCCAACAGCAATTTCATTCAAAAATTTTCACTTGAAACACCATGCTTTTCAAGGTGTACATGAGTTAGATGCTGACCTTCCAGATAAATGGGAAGCTAAATTGATTAATAATTATTTTATTGGTAAAGCTCTTTGGTTGTTATTGTTTCCTTTTTTTCAGGCAATTCGTACACTCCGTTGTCTTGAGTTAGCTATATTCGACAAATGGGTAATTATGAATATTATAGCTCAAATTGCCTTTGACGCTGTTCTTGTTTATTTCTGGGGATGGCCTGCTTTGGGTTACATGGGAGCAAGTTTTATGTTCTCGGTTGGTTTACACCCACTTGGAGCGAGATGGATTCAGGAACATTATTTGGTATTAGACCAAAAGCAAGAAACTTATAGCTATTACGGTGGTTTGAATGGTATTAATATGAACGTTGGATACCACAACGAACACCATGATATGCCCTCTGTACCTTGGAATAACTTACCAAAATTGAAAGCAGCAGCACCTGAGTTTTATGATAATTTATTGTATCATACTTCTTTTGTAAAGTTACTTTTCACTTTCTTATTTAGTCAAGAAGTAGGTTTGTATTCAAGAATTGTAAGAAAAGAGAGAGGACGTGTAAGTTTAGATGATACTTCAATTCCAGATATTCGATTGGCTCAAGGGGAGAAGATTTAATTCCATACAGCAGAAACTAAAAAAGCCCCAATTTGGGGCTTTTTTAGTTTTGAACTGGTAGGGATGAATAGCATTTGTCCGTTTCTCTGAAAGGACGAATGCTATTCATCCCTATATTATCGTTAATCTACGCCGCTACCGCATCTTTTTGTTCAACAGTAATCGTTGATTTTTCAGCTAAAAGTTGTTCTTCTCCGTATAAGAAAATACTTGTGTCACCACCCGCTAAGTTTTCAATAAATACTTCATCAGACGTAGTTTTGATATTCAAAAGATTTCCTCCAAAACGTACTTTAAATGAGAAAGATTGCCAATTTTCTGGTACGAAAGGAGAGAAGTAGGCTTTCCCATCTCTAACTCGCATTCCGCCAAATCCTTTTACAAGCGACATCCAAGTGCCTGCCATTGAAGTAATGTGACAACCGTCTTCTGTATCGTTGTTATAATCATCTAAGTCTAAACGGGCCGCACGGTTATAGAATTCATAAGAACGTGCTTTATCGCCTAATTTTGCCGCCAAAATGGAGTGAACGCAAGGACTTAATGATGATTCATGAACAGTCATTGGTTCATAGAAATCATAATTACGTTTAACCGTTGCCAAATCAAAATCATCTTCAAAGAAATACATTCCTTGTAAAACGTCAGCTTGTTTAATGAAACATGAACGTAAAATTCTGTCCCAAGACCATTTTTGGTTAATTGGTCGCTCCGAAGCAGGTAAATCTTTCACTTGGATTAGTTCTTTGTCCAAGAATCCATCTTGTTGTAAATAAACACCAAATTCTTCACTTTCTGGAAAATACATATTGTCGATGATATGTTGGAATTTTCCAAACTCGCCACTTTCATCAAAATTCGTGATTGAAACTAATTCGTTAAAACGTGCTTCATCCGTTGATTTGATGTATTGTGTTGCTTCAATAACGTATTTCAAACACCAAACAGCAAAGTAGTTGGTGTAGAAATTATTGTTTACGTTATTTTCGTACTCGTTCGGTCCCGTTACCCCCAACATGACATATTGTTTCTTCGCTCCTGACCAGTTAACCCGTTGAGCCCAGAATCTTGCAATGCCCAAAAGTACCTCAAAACCGTATTCTCCTAAATATTTCTTATCGCCAGTGTAATTCACGTAGTCGTAAATAGCGTAAGCAATTGCTCCATTTCGGTGAATTTCTTCAAAAGTGATTTCCCACTCATTGTGACATTCTTCGCCGTTCATGGTTACCATTGGGTACAACGCTGCACCGTCTTTAAAACCTAACTTTTGAGCATTCTCAATGGCTTTTCCCAATTGTTTCCATCTATAAATCAATAAGTTACGAGGAACTTGTTGGTCGGCAGTTGCCAAATAGAAGGGGATACAATATGCCTCGGTGTCCCAATAAGTTGAACCTCCGTATTTTTCACCAGTAAATCCTTTTGGACCAATATTCAAGCGTGCATCTTCACCTGTATAAGTCTGATTCATCTGGAAAATATTGAAACGAATACCTTGTTGAGCGGCTACGTCACCTTCAATCACGATGTCATTCATTTCCCACTTAGATTCCCACTTTTCAGCTTGTTCGGCCACCATTTTATCAAATCCTTTTGCCGCAATTCGCTTTAAATAAGCTTTAGATTTCGTTAATAAGTCTTCAACGTTATGATTTTCAGACGATAGATTACAAGCATATTTCACCAAAACAGTTTCTTCATTGGCGGTTACGTTTAAGGCAACTTGACTTGCCACGAATTTCTCTGCTTTGATTGGAAATCCTTGAAAATCAAGTGCTTTTCCATTTTGGAATATCTCAAAACGCTGACCAGTTAATACGTGAAAACCTGTTTTCTTGGTTTTTAGCTCAATATAACCTTCAGCAAATGCAGTTTCTTTTTGAACTTCCTCCCAGAATTTTTCGTCGTAATTGGCATCTTTGTTTTTAATATCTCCGTCGATGAAAGGAGTTAAAATAATTTTGCCGTCAAAATTTAATGGAGTGATTGAATAACGAATTGCTCCTGATTCATCGTCAATGATTGAATTAATGCGTTTTGAATTGACTCTTACTTGTTTTCCTGATGCTAAAGTAGCCGTGAAAGAACGCTCTAAATAACCGTCTTTCATGTTTAAAACCCGAGTAAAATCGTTTACTTCGCAATTATTCAAATCCAAGATTTCGTCCTCAATTTCAACTTTTATTCCAATCCAGTTGGCTGCATTTAATACTTTCGCAAAATATTCAGGATAGCCGTTTTTCCACCAACCCACACGAGTTTTATCTGGATAATAAACCCCTGCTACGTAGTTGCCTTGTAACGTTTTTCCTGTAAATGTCTCCTCAAAATTACCACGCTGTCCCATTCGTCCGTTGCCTAACGAACAAACAGACTCCGTAATTTCGTTGAATTCACGATGGAAGCCTTCTTCGATGATGCACCATTCATCGTGTTTTAGATAGTTTTTCATTATTATATCATAAAATGGTTAATGGCAAAGTAAACAAAACTCTTAGATTAACAATAGGATTAGTCCAAATTTCACACGGAAATAGTGGAATAGTTCTATTTCTTATTTGTAGTTTTTTATTTCCTGCGAAATTAAATCAAATTACTATAAGTTATTTTGCTGTGCTAAGGTGTTTTTTGTATTATTTTTAGATAGCTCATTTTAAAAAAGTCTTTCAATTGTCATTTCTTCAAAACCCGCAATGACAAAATCTGCTTCTGTTAAAATATCAGCCGAGCCAACGCCAATTACTTTCATTCCGCCTGCTTTTCCTGCTTGTACACCTGCTACCGCATCTTCAAAAACCACGCATTCTTCTGGTTTACAATGAGTTGCTTCTGCACCCATTAAAAATACTTGTGGGTCTGGTTTGCCTTTTGTGATATTGTTACCATCAATAATTGCATCAAAATAGTCTAACATATTAATTCTTTCGAGAATCAATTTTGAGTTTTTACTGGCTGACCCCAAAGCAATTTTAATATTATTCTCTCTTAAATTAGTCAAAAACTCTGGAACGCCTTTTAGCACTTCTTTAGGAGTCATTTGTTTTACCAAGTCTAAGTACCAAGCATTTTTACGGGTTGCCCATTCAATTTTTTCCTCTTCTGTAAGCGTTACATTGCCCCATTGAAGGATTAATTCTAAGGATTCCATTCTTGAAATTCCTTTCAATTGTTCATTTTGATGTTCTGTAAAATCAAAACCTAATTCATTGGCTAATCGTCTCCAGGCTTGAAAGTGATAAACTGCGGTATCCACGATAACACCGTCCAAGTCAAAAAGACACGCTTTTGTATTTCTCATTATTTTATTTTTGAAGTTCAAGTAAGGTAAATGACATAGCTGGAATTTTTAGACTTTTCAAATCTGAAATGGTAGCCTCTGTCGTAATATTTTTTGCAGAATTAAAATTTCCAATGTTTTCAGCAAATCGTTTGGTATCAAGTGTTTTTTCGTCTTTATTTTGACTCATAATAACCATTACAGTTTTGTTATTTGTATGTCTGAAATACACATAAATACCGTCTTGTGGTAAATATTGGGTTAATTTTCCAGTTGTTAAAGCCTCACTATTTTTACGAAAATTGGCAAGTTTCTTCACAAAGTCGAATGCTTCATTTTCTTTTGCTGTTCTGCCCGAAGCTAAGAATTTGTTTACTTTATCATCAGCCCAACCGCCTTCAAAATCCTTACGAACTTCTGCATCAGATGGATTTTTGAAGTTTTTTGTCAAATTTTCAGTTCCGTAATATAAATGTGGTACGCCACGTGTGGTCAATAAAAATCCAAGACCTAATTTATATTTATTGAAATCTTCCCCAATGACTGAATAATAACGGTCTTGGTCATGATTATCTACGAAAGTCATGTTTAAGTTTGCATCCTGATAAAGTGCATCGGCGGCTAAAGTTGAGTAAAGACGGTTAAATCCTTTTCCCCAATTAAAATCTTCCTTTAGTGCATCGTTTATAGCATTATAAAGTATAAAGTCGTTGGCAGAAGGTAAATTACTTTTGAAAGGCGTATTGATATTGTTTTTTGCATAATAAGCCTGAGAATACATACTTTGAACCGAGTTTTCACCTGTGATGAACATTTTAGGATATTCCGCTTCAAGTGCATCATTAACACGATTCATAAATGGCAAATCATTATATTGGTAAGTGTCAACTCTCCAACCGTCGATACCAAAATTTTCAACCGTCCAAAGTGCGTGCTGAATTAAATAATTGGCTACATACTCATTCTTTTGGTTCAAGTCCGGTAAGAAAGGTACAAACCAACCGTTTTGCATGACGTTAAAATCAGATTTATTACCGTGTGTAATATCCACAACGGGTTCATCACGGTACGAAGTATTGGTGTAAGTGTCCCATTGATTTAACCAATTTTTCATTGGTAAATCCTTCAAAATCCAGTGATTAATTCCTACGTGATTAT
>JAAFIU010000423.1 GCA_013298805.1 Cytophagales bacterium
GTTGAATCAAAGCCATTTTGATTACTTTTCAAGAGCATTAATTTCTCAAAAGTATTCTTCAAACTTTGTTCCCAAATCTTTCCAATGTTATTTCTTGTTTCTTTATTATCGCAAGCTAAATCAATGTTTTTGAGGATATTATAGACCGATTCTTGTAATTTATTGGCAATGTAAACGCTTCCTTTTTTGATTCTTTCTTGTAATTCTTCGTTTTCTTCGGGCAAGTCTGTTTGTGCTATCAAAAACTCTAATTGCCTTCTGAATTTTTCAATTATCCCGTCAATTTCAACGTTATAATTTTCTAAAATAGTAGCGATATTTTCAAAAGTGCTACTGGCAAATTGGTCTTGAATAGGTTCAAGATTTTGATGAAGATAATGCAAGCCAATTTTAACAAATTTGAAATCAAATAAATCCAGAATCCAGTCGCTTTGTGTGCGTTTTTTTGCTTCCAATAAAGCCAATTCTGATAAATCTTGTTTGTCTGCTTCTTGGTCGAAAACGGCAATGGTGCTATCTGATTTTACACTTTCGGACGTGATGGGCGTGCTGAGAACCAAGCCTTCAAAGGTTTTACAGCGACTCAATGCCACGTAAACTTGTCCGTGTGCAAACGACGAAGCAGCATCAATAATGGCTCTGTCAAAGGTTAATCCTTGACTTTTGTGAATGGTAATTGCCCATGCGGTTTTGATGGGGAATTGGCTGAACGTGCCAATAATATGTTCTTGCATAGTTTTGGAATCGTCCAAAACGTATTTGATATTGTCCCAACTGACTTTTGAAACAATGATTTGCTCTTTTTCATTGGGGCATTTTACCCAAATTAATTCGTCGTCAATGTTGGTTATTTCGCCTAATTTTCCATTAAAATAGCGTTTTTCAAGATTAGAATCATTTTTTACAAACATGACTTGAGCACCCACTTTTAGCTCTAAATTTAGCTCATTTGGGTACATGCTTTCGGGAAAATCGTCGGTAATTTCGGCCGTGAAAGTGTATGTTTTTTCCTTCAATTCACTCAATTTTATCGCATTGATATTGGCGGCTGCTCGGTTGTGACTGGTCAGCGTGATGTATTTTTCATCATCGGGATATTGAAAATCAGGAATGTAGCGAGAGTTTAGCAAGCGGGTACTTTCAGCGTCTAAT
Organism: Cytophagales bacterium; assembly: GCA_013298805.1. Classification (GTDB taxonomy): domain Bacteria; phylum Bacteroidota; class Bacteroidia; order Cytophagales; family Spirosomataceae; genus Arcicella. The sequence goes on from JAAFIU010000423.1 coordinate 1,153, forward strand.
TTCTTATCACGAACTTTATTAAGGAGGTCGATAAATTGTTCATCGGCTTGTCGGAAGATGTGCGTTAATTCAATGGTAATGAACTGACTTTGTGCAAGTGCCTTACTTTCAAAGAAATACACGCTTCGATAATACGGTCGGAGCAAATCCCATTCATCTTCTTTTATCACGGGCGAAAGTTGGTGTAAGTCGCCAATCATGAGTAATTGAACGCCCCCAAAAGGTAAATTTCGGTTTCTGTATCGACGAAGCACTTCATCAATGGCATCCAAAACGTCCGCCCGCACCATACTGATTTCGTCAATTACCAAAAGGTCGATGGCTTTTATCGCTTTGATTTTTTCATTGCTAATTCTTCTTTCGGCGGGTTTATTGTCGGGAATATTTGGACCAAAAGAGAGTTGGAAAAACGAGTGAATCGTCACGCCTCCCGCATTAATTGCCGCCACGCCCGTAGGAGCAACAATGACGATGCGTTTGGGCGATTTTGCCTTGATATTTTTGAGGAAAGTCGTTTTTCCAGTTCCTGCTTTACCCGTCAGAAATACATTTTTGTTGGTAAAACGAACGTACTGGTCTGCAAGTTCAAGGCGAGAATTTGATTGAAAAGATGGAGTCATTTTTTTGTTTTTAGATGTATGTTGAATTGGGTAGTTATTTATATTCAATAAAACATTGTTATCCCTCCCAAACCCTTGGGAGGGATGCTACGCAATTAACCAATTCAGTCTTTGTTGCTTTATAATTTCTCTCCATAAGCCAAATCTCCAGCATCACCCAAACCTGGGACGATGTAGAATTTACTGTTTAGCTTTTCGTCGATTGTGCCAAGAAATAACTCAGCATTTGGCACATTTTCTTGTAAAAAAGCAACACCTTCAGGGGCGGCAATCGCTGAAACGATAATGGTTCGGGCAGGTTTTCCGTGAGCTAATAAGGCTTCGTAAGATTTTACCAGTGATTTTCCTGTTGCCAACATTGGGTCAATTAAAATGATGGTTTTATTGCTCAAATCTGGACAGGCTAAGTAATCCATTTCTACGTCAAAAGTTTCATCAGCACGGTGTTTGCCACGATACGCTCCGATAAAAGCATTTTCTGCTTTATCAAAAACATTCAGAAATCCTTGATGAAAAGGCAAACTCGCCCGTAAAATGGTCACTAAAACAGGCTGTTGGCTCAATAAATGCGTGTTGGCGAGTGCCAAAGGCGTTTGTACCGTTGCGGGTTGATACGAGAGTGACTTTGAAATTTCGTAAGCTAAAACTTCGCCAAGACGTTCCATATTTTTACGGAAACGCATAGAATCGTGCTGAATACTTACGTCACGTAGTTCAGCAATAAAATGATTGGCGATTGAGTTGGTTTTGGTAAGTACGAACATAAGAAGACATTTAAAGGCTTGAAAAAGCGTTTTGTACGTGTACAAATATAAAACGAAAAAGCGGTAAAATGTGGATTCCATTTTGACCGCTTGACAAATATTTTTCGTACAAATTTAATTTAA
>JAAFIU010000111.1 GCA_013298805.1 Cytophagales bacterium
GATTAGTTGGAGTGTTATGGTTAAGTTCCTCAAACAAGATTACTTAGACATCTATAATATATTATAGACTGCGACATAACTTATTAGAAGTAAAATTTAGTAATTTGGCTCAACTTCCCGAAAGTTTAAAACTTTCGGGAAGTTCCAATTCCAATAAGTTATGTCATACTCTATAATACACTAAAAAACGGTTCAGGATTGCTTTAGAACAAAATAATTTACTAAAAAATCATTCCATAGTTGCAAATATTTAAACTCATAAATCCCATAAATTCAAGAAAAAATTACCACTTGATAAGTTTCCAGTAATTGAAGTCCAATAAGCCTGTGGATTATGTTTATATTTATCAAAACTTTTTCCAATCCCTAATAAATACTGCGATGAATAAAACTGAATTTCTTGACATTTTAAATGAAAACAAACTCGAAAAATTAGCGGCGAAGCTCGAACCAATGCTAAAAACTGCCATCAGAATTACCCCTTTGGAAAGTGATGAAACCAAAAATCAAATAGGAAGAAGTAAATTTGGCGGGCAACCAGACCTACCTATTGGTATGGCTTGGCCAAAGGATTTTGAGCAAAATTCGCTCTCATTTGTGGCACAAATTAATCTTGAAGAAGTAGCACGCTTGGATTCTGAACACTTGTTACCTAAAAAAGGAATACTATATTTCTTCTATGATGCCTCACAAAGTGCTTGTGGATTAGAATTTGAAGAAAGAGAGAATAATTTATTCAAGGTTATTTTCCACGAGGATGGATATGAAGGGATTGATTTTAGTTATTATCCTGAAGATTTACCCGAAGATGCTCGTTTTTCGCCAGCAAAACTTAAAATAAATCAAGAAATAAGTTTTCCACCAAACGGAGATATTATTTATGAAGATTTAAGCCCAGAAGAATTTGATTTATTTGCTGAAAACTTTTTTGAAGATGATTCAAAACATAAACTTTTGGGATATTCAGATAACTTACAAAACCCAATGGAGCTTGAATGTGAGTTAATTACCAATGGAATTATCCTTGATGACCCCGAAGCTTACGAATCACCAAAAGCAAAAAAACTTGCGAAAAATATTCGAGATTGGCAATTACTCTTACAAGTAGATAGTTCTGGCGACGGAGAAGGTTCGATGGATTGGGGCGGCGGAGGAACTATTTATTATTGGATTAAAAAGGAAGATTTATTGAAAAAAGATTTTGACAAAATTTGGTTTAGTTTACAGTGCTATTAAATTAAAACGGAATTATCAGAGACATGAAAACCATGTCTCTTTTTTATTGAAAATTAATTTTCTTTTAGCAAGTGCCAACACTTTTGTATATTTATAAGTTAAGAATTCACAGGATTATCGTTACTCATCAATAAACCAAATATTCATCAAATCATGAAAAAAATATATTTTTTGCTTTCATTTCTAATTTTTGGAAATACCATTTTTGCACAAAACACACCGCCTGCACTCAGTCAAATTAAGTTGGAAGACTTGAAGAATGACATGAAAGGTTTGGCAGATGCAAATTTCAAAGGTCGTTCAGCAGGAACATTAGATGAATTGAAAGCGGCTATGTGGTTAGGGGAAAAATATCGTTCAATCGGACTAAAACCTGCGGGTGACGACGGTACGTATTTTCAATATTTTACCTTATGGAGAAACCAAATTTCTGAGCAAACCAAAATTGAGCTTAATGACAAAAAACTAAATCTTTGGCGTGATGTTGCTATCTCTCAAATGGCAAATATTAGTTTAAATTCAACCATAACCTATTTGGGAAATGCTTCAGAAATTGATACAAATAATTTAGACGTAAAAGGGAAAATTGTAGCTATTGAAGCCAATCCAAAGGGTATCAACTTGAATGTTTCGTTACCAACTTGGCGTTATAGCAGATATATTTTCGTAAAATACGGAATGCCATTAATCAGAAGAGGAGCAGCCGCTATCATTTTTGTAGCAGACGAAACAGCCGAAAACGCTTGGGCAGATGCCAACGAAAATTACAAAAGAGGGAATTATGACATTGATGGGGGTGTAAATGTAAATTTAACCACAACCGTTCCAGTTTTGTGGGTTCACCAATCGGCAAAAAAGGAATTACAGGGGAACACTGCGAGTCTAAAAGCTAATATCATTGTCTCAAAATACCCATATCCATCGGTAAATATTGTTGGAAAAATTGAAGGCACAGACCCAACTTTAAAATCAGAATATTTACTTTATAGTGGTCATACCGACGCTCATGGTATTAGAAACGTCATCAAAGGCGATTCTATTTGTTACGGAGCAGACGATAACGGTAGCGTTGATGTTGCCATGTTGAGTAACGCCAGAGCATTTGTAAAAAATCCTGCCAAACGCTCAGTATTATTCGTAATTCATGGAGCAGAAGAAAGAGGCTTATTAGGTTCAAGGTATTATTCAGTCCATCCTACTGTTCCTCTTAGCAGTATCGTAGCGGTTTTAAATGGCGATATGATAGGTAGAAACCACATTGATAGTGCAACGGTTTTAGGGTCAATTCCACCGCATAGAAATTCGTTGGAATTAGTAAACATGACTTTGGAAGCCAATAAAGAAGGTCCAAATTTCAAATTAGACTCAAGTTGGGACGATGTAAAACACATTGAAGGTTGGTATTTTAGAAGCGACCACCTCCCCTACGCACGTTTAGGAATACCATCAATTATGTACACCAGTCTTTTACACCCAGATTATCACACGCCGCAAGATAATATCGAAAATATCAATTATCCAAAATTAAAGAAAATGGCAGATTGGATGTATCGAACAGGTTGGAAAGTGGCAAATGCCAAAGTTAGACCTGCAACTGATAAGAATTTTAAATTAGAAAGATAGTCTAAAAAAATAGCTCCTCAGTTTACATAAAATTTTAAAGACTGAATCACGAGTTAGAGTTTTAAATATTAGATTTGTTTTCAATAAATAATGCTAAAACACCCATCAAACCGATAAAACCCATGAAAAAAGCCCTTTTATTTTACATTATAAGTTTAATCTTTTCACAAATTTCAATTGCTCAGAAGAACCCAAAGGGTAAATGGACGAGTTTATTCAATAAAAAAGATTTATCAGGTTGGAAAATCTACGGAACGGAAAAATGGTACGTAGAAAATAGAGAACTTATCTGTGAAAGTGGCCCCGATAAGGAATACGGATACTTAGGCACAGAACAAAAATTCAAAGATTTTGAATTGAGTTTACAGTTCAAACAAGAAGCAAATGGCAACAGTGGCGTTTTTTTCCATTCATCAATTGAGGGTGTGAAAATCACAGGTTGGCAGTCGGAAGTTGTGCCAACTGGACAATGGACAGGCGGTATTTATGAGTCCTACGGCAGAGGTTGGTTAATAAAACCCGAAGCAGAAAAAGACAAAGCTTTAAAAATGGGTGAATGGAATGAAATGAAAATCAAAGTGGTTGGGAATAATGTCACAACTTGGGTAAATGGACAGGAGATGATAACATTAAATGATGAAAAAATTGGTTCTGTTGACGGTAGTATCGCTCTACAAATTCATAGTGGAGGTGGAATAAGAGTGAAATGGCGTAAGATTAAGATTAAATCGTTGTAAATTTAGGTTTCATAAAACTTAAATTCCTCTCAACAAAATTTGCATCAACATGATAAAAATATATACAATTTTCGCCTTGATTTTAGTGCAAATTTCGGCATTCGCTCAGTCGTCTTATATCGAAAAAATACAATCCTTTAGAAAAGCGAATGAATCTCAGTTATTAGATGAATATTTAAAATTAGTGTCAATTCCTAATATCGTAACTGACACCATTAATATTCAAAAAACGGCACAATTTATTGCTTCGATGATGGAAAGAAGAGGAATAAAACCTCAGTTTTTAGAAGCAAAAACAAAAGGTGTTCCGCCCTCAATTTTTGGCGAAATCCTTACGCCAAATGCCACAAAAACCATTATTTTTTATGCTCACTACGATGGTCAACCAGTAAATCCAAATCAATGGGCAGAAGGATTAAAGCCATTTGAAGCAGTTTTTATGGATGCCGCACTTGATAAAGGCGGTAAAAGAATACCTGTTCCTCAAAAAGGAGAAAACATCAATCCTACTTGGAGAATTTACGGTAGAAGCACCTCCGATGACAAAGGTGGTATTTTTGCGATTCTAAATGGCTATGATGCCATGATAAAAAGTGGATTTAAGCCTTCTATCAACATTAAATTCTTCTTTGAAGGAGAAGAAGAAGCTGGTTCAAGTCATTTACCTGAGATATTAGAAAAATACAAAAATAAACTTCAGTCTGACTTATGGATTATTTGTGATGGCCCTGTGCATCAAACGGGAGTGAAGCAAGTTGTATTTGGAGTTCGAGGTGATGTAAATATGGATATAAGGGTTTACGGCCCAAAACGTCCTTTACACAGCGGACACTATGGAAATTGGATAGAAAATCCAGCGATGAAATTGGTACAATTATTATCGTCAATGAAAGATAAAAATGGTAAAGTATTGGTAAAAGAGTTTTATGATGATGTGGTTCCACTTTCTGAAACTGAAAAGAAAGCTATTTCACAAGTTCCTTCGGTAGAAAAACAATTAAAAAATGAACTTGGCGTAGCATCGACAGAAGGCAACGAAGGCGAATCTCTAATTGAAAGAATCAGTTTGCCTTCTTTAAATATCAATGGAATCCAAAGTGCTAATATTGGTAAATTGGCCGCCAATGTTATTCCTACTGTGGCAATCGCCGCTATTGATTTACGTTTGGTGCTTGGCAATGACCAGCAACGACAAGTTCAAAAGGTTATCAATCATATAAAAGAACAAGGGTATTTTGTAATTACGGAAGACCGAGAACCAACCGATGAAGAACGTCAAAAATATGGAAACATCGCAAGAGTAAGCGGAAAATTGGGCGGGTATAATGCACAACGTACCAAAATGGATTTACCAATTGCACAAGAAGTCATTAAAGCGGTACAAACAACCCAAAAAGAACCCGTAGTTTTGTTGCCATCTGGCGGAGGAAGTTTGCCACTTTATATGTTTGAACAAATATTAAAAGCCAATACAATCACCGTTGGTATAGCCAATCATGACAATAATCAACACGCTGAAAATGAGAACATTCGCATTCAAAATTTATGGAATGGCATCGAAACTTATGCGGCATTGATGATGTTAAAATAAGCTGTAAAATCCAAAATACTATCCAAAAACGCTCATTGAGTATTTGATTTATATTGGTCAAATACTCAATATTTTAATTTATGAAAAAACTTTACATTTTACTTTTACTTTTTAGCCAAGAGTTATTTGCACAGGATGCAGAAGTCTTTAAACCAGATTCGATTAAAAAAGAAATTCGAGCAAAGCAGATTACTACGAAATTAAAAATTGATGGTGTAATGAATGATGCTGAGTGGAAAAAAGCCCCTTCATCGCCCCAATTCACCCAAATTGAGCCATTTCAAGGTGAAAAACCTAATCATCATACTGACGTTCGGGTGTTGTATAATCAACAATATCTTTATTTTGGGATTTTTTCTAAAGATTCTTTGGGCAAAAAAGCCATTCGAGCCACTGACTTTAAACGGGATTTCAATTTTTCACAGCATGATTTAGTCACTTTGTCTTTTGATGGCTTCAATGACAAACGAAATGCCATTGCTTTTGCCACCAATCCCTATGGTGTACAAAGAGATTTATTGGCTTTTGATGATACTTATTACGATGTTGATTGGGATGGTTTATGGCGAGTACGTACCTCACGTACCGACTCGGGGTGGGTAGCCGAAATGGCTATTCCTTGGCAAACCTTGCGTTATCACAAATCGGCAGATTCTTTACAAAATTGGGGTTTTAATATTTACCGCAATAGGCGTTTGAGCAATGAGATTTCAGCATTGTCTCCATTCCCTCGCTCATTTACATCAACAAGAATGAATTATGCAGGACTTTTAACGAATCTCCAACCTCCTCCTCCAAAACCAAATATTAGATTCCAGCCCTATATTTTATCTTCTTACGATAGTTATAGGGGCTACGATGCAAGCATAAAACCAGAAAATTCAAATTTCAAACTTGGTGGTGAACTCAAATGGGCTATTAATACGAATACGATTTTGGATCTAACGGTCAATACCGATTTTGCTCAAGCCGATGCCGACCGGCAAGTGAATAATGTGAGTAGGTTTTCGGTTTTCTTTCCTGAAAGACGACAATTCTTTTTGGAAAATGCTTCATTATTTGGGGTCGGCATTAGTAAAAATCCAGATGATTCGGGTGGAAATATGCGAATTCAGCCATTTTTTAGTCGAAGAATTGGTTTAGATGATTTCGGAAATCCAATTCCAATTGAAGTTGGAGGAAGATTAGTTTATCGTTCGGATAAAAGAAATTTTGGTGCAATTGTTATGCGTCAACAAGGGACAGATTTATCGCCAGCTACAAACTTTTTCGTGGGAAGATTTTCTGAAAACTTTGGAAAACAAAACAGAATCGGAGGATTATTAACGATAAAAGACCGCCCTGATGGCTCAAATATAGTTAGTACCTTGGATGGATTTTTCAGATTATCTGATACACATTCTTTAAATACTTTGGTATCACACTCAAAATCAACACTTTCTGGGAAAGAAGGTCTATCTGCTTACGCCCAATATTTTTACATTTCAAATCAGTTTAAGGTTTGGTGGACACAGTCAATTGTTACAAAAGACTATGACCCAGAATTAGGTTTTGTTTCTCGAAATGACGTTGTGGCCACCACTCCAGGGATTTTTTGGTGGTATCGAGGAAAACATTTGCCCTTCAAAAAGTGGCTTCGTGCTTGGGAACCAAGCATCTTCCCAGAATTTTATCATCAGGCATCTACTGGAAAACTCATTGAAAGAGTTTGGACAATTTATCCAATTTGGTTGAATCTACAAAGTGGAGCATTTTTTGGATACAGTGCCAACCCAACGTATCAAAACTTAACCGAAGATTTTGAACCGCTTGGTGTAAAAATCAAACCAGGCGATTACAATTATACTCGCCATCAAATTTATGCCAGCTCTGACCCTTCGAGAATATTGAATTTACAGGTTGGTTATTCATGGGGAACATATTTTGATGGTAAACTAAACGCTGGTGACTGGGCTTTACAATTTGCACCAATTCCACACGTCTCTATTACGGGACGTTTTAATAGAAATCATTTTGTGGGCGTTGGTGATGCAAATAATGATACAACTGTCGATTTATACGCCATTGAAGGACGTTTTGCTTTAAATCCAAGAGTACAGTTAATTAGTTTTTACCAAAAAAATACGGAAAACAACGCTCAAAATTACAACATCAGATTCTCGTGGGAATATCAACCTTTATCTTATATCTATCTGGTTTTCAACCGTCAAGAGTTTAATCCGTATTTACAAAGAGCAAAAAGTGAAAATCACGTAATAGCTAAAATTAGTTATCTGAAGCAATTTTAAGAAAACTTTAACTGACACACACATGAAGAAACTATTCTATTTTTGCTTGATAATCCCATTTACTATTTTGTCATGTCAAAAGGAAACAAAAACTGAAAAAGCATCACCACCTAACGTTGACACTACTTTAGAAAATTCAGTTTGGGTAAATACAAAGTACCTGCAAACTTTAGAAAAAACGAATTCACCTTTGCAAGCAAGTGCATTTGCTGATACTGCCCTTATTAGTTTTAACGCAAAAGCTGATACCGCTTCTATAACTTGGAACTTCCACGAAGGCTCGCAATATAGAATTGTTCGAGAAAAAACAGTCCAATTTTTCAACACTTATGAAGTAAAAAAAATCCCAGAAATGAAAGGAATTTTCGAAGATAGCAAACTAAAAATTGGGGATTCATATTTTTCGAAAGTTGATACTATTAGCTTTTTTGAAAAGAAATATTGGTATGGGAAACACAAATGTAAAAATGTGCATTTAGAATTCCTACCGAATGGTTCAATTACTGGAATAGACTCACTTTCAAGCTATTATATTTGGGTAGATTACGTAATAACACAAACCGATATTGATTTGATTGACTTAAAAACGAAGAACAATAAATCGAAGACTTATGGATATAAAGTCAAAGAAAATAAAATTATATTCTTTGACTTTATTTGGGAAGAAACTGATATAATTGGTAAAAAAGGAAAGGAACTCTTTACGATTACAAGGAATTAATCTACTTCAACCTTGCCACCATAATACCCGTTTGGTTTTTATTTTTCGCCAAATATTCAACTAAGGGTTTGTCTGTTACCATCACTCTTTTAAAATCGGAGGAAGCATGAAGCAGATAAACCCTTTTATCATGCAAACGAATGGCAAAACCTTCATGAGCAATATCCAAACCGTCAATATTGCTCGTGATGCCAATAATATCACCATTCAAAAACTGATTTTCAATACTTTTAATTTGATTTTTGGGGATATAACTAAAATTTTGCCCGTTAATTTTCTCTTCTATTTTTTGTATTTTTTCTTGAAGTGAAGTATTGGTAGAAAAGGGGTATTTATTCCAATGGGTACTCATAAAATTAATATTTTTCTTCCAAGGTATTCCTCCCATTTTTGGTGTAATATCTTCTAATAATCCATCCTGAGAATGTGTATAAAGCCAATCCGAGAAATAATGAATCCGAGATTCATAACCTTTTATTGAACCTTTATTATAATAGCGAAGTCTTTTTAAATAGTATTTGAATTTATCGAAAGAAGTTTCATTTTTCCGATACGTCAATCCCATTGCAATACAACTTTCTACAAAGGTTGAGCAGTCAAAATCACGAAGATTTACTACCAATTTTTCACTCGAATTTATATCTAATGTATGAGCTTTATACGGTCGATTCAGAAAGCTTTTAGCTATGTTTAGCGTAAAATCGTCTAAAGCTGAACCTTGGGCATTGCTGATTTTCTTGTTATAAATTTCTTCATCGTTTAATTCTTGAAAATCATAAGTTCTTGAAGTGATGGTAAAACTTAAAAAAGAAGCTAACACGGTGAAATAAAAAGCCTTACGAGTCGAAAATTGACTCGTAAGGCTTGTATAAATTGAAAAAATATTATTCATTATCTTGAACTCGTAAGGTTAGTAAGCCACTAATTATCATAAACACTCCACCCATCATAACGATTTGAATCGGTTCTAAGTGTACAAAATTCATAAATTTCGATAATCCTAAGCTTGCTATTATCTGTGGAATTACAATAAAAAAGTTGAAAACTCCCATAAAATACCCCATTTTGTTGGCAGGAAGACTTCCCGAAAGCATAGCATAAGGCATTGCCAAAATACTTGACCAAGCAAAGCCTATTCCAATGAAACAAGGAATTAAAGCCATTTTTGATGTCACGAACATGATTGAGATTAAACCAATTCCTCCTGCCACTAAACAAACTAAATGCGTTAATTTCCTTCCGATTTTGGCGGCAATTGTTGGCAAAAACAAGGCAAAAATCATTGAAACACCGTTATAGACCAAAAAGCATATACCCACAAAATTAGCCCCTTCATTATAAATTGTTGAAGTTGTATCGGTCGTTCCAAAGACATTTTTTGTAATAGCATTGGTTGAAAAAATCCACATACAAAACAATGCAAACCACGAAAAAAATTGAACCCAAGCTAATTGTTTCATCACTAATGGCATTTTGAAAAGTCCGTTAACCGTTTCTTTTACGCCGTGCATGAAATTCATTTCACTTTTTTCTTTTTCAAATTCTGCCATATCTTCTGGCGGATATTCTGTGGTATTCAGTACCGTCCAAAGAATACATACAAAATATGCCAATGCCCCAATATAAAATGACCATTTAACGGTGTCTGGCACTATACCTGCTGGAGCGGCATTTTGAACCCCAAAATAATCTAAAATCGAAGGTAAACCCGATGCAATCATTGCTCCAACACCAATAAAAAAAGTTTGTACAGAAAAACCCGTTGTACGTTGTTCATTGGGTAACATATCACCCACAAATGCACGAAATGGCTCCATTGAAACATTTATGGAAGCATCCATCAACCAAAGAATTGCTCCCGCCATCCATAAAACTTTAGATTGGGGCATAAAAATCAATGCTAAAGTCGCTAAAATAGCTCCTGCAAAAAAGAAAGGTCTTCTTCTACCCCATTTAGGATGCCAAGTGCGGTCACTCATATAACCAATAACAGGTTGGACTAATAAACCCGTAAGAGGAGCTGCTACCCAAAGAATAGGTATCTCGTCGGGATTTGCTCCTAATGTTGAAAAAATACGGCTTGTATTGGCATTTTGGAGAGCAAATCCAAATTGAATTCCCATAAAACCAACACTCATATTGATAATTTGCGTAAGTGTTAAACGGGGTTTGATAGTTTGAGACATAAAATTTATAAATGGTTAATGGATTGTAAATTAAATTCCGAAAGAACTTAAAACTACTATTTTTTCTCCGAAATATCATAAATAACCACAGAATTTGGTGATATTTTTAGAGAAACCGCTCTTTGAGGCTCAATAATTAGCTCGGTTTTTTGGTTAAATTTACCTTTAAACACCTTCTGTGCCTTCAAATCCATACCCATTGCATTCCAAGCACCTTCTGGAATATTCAAGTCTATTTTTTGTTCTTGGGTATTATTAAAATTACAAACAAATAGCAATTTTTGCTTACCTGTATGTCTCAAATAACTATATACTTTTTTTCGGTCGTAACCGTTACCCTGCACGTACTGTAAATCATAAAACTCTCCAAATTTTACGGCATCAGAGGTATTGACAAACTTCAATAAGTCTCCATAAAATTCTCTTAAATACTTTTGGTTCATGGTTAATTGTCCGCCATCAAATTTACCATTGTTCATCCATGCTTGATGAGTTTTTACACCCCAAAAATCAAACATTGTTGTTCTGTCATCGGCTTGGTTGAAACCTTCTCTATCATCAGCACTCTCTCCTACTTCTTGTCCAAAATAAATCATTAATGGACCTGTATGTAAGGTAGCGGTCACGACCATTGCGGGTATTACAGCAAAGGGGTCTCCTTTTGCAAATGCAGGCGTATTGATACGCACTTCATCGTGATTTTCTAAAAAGCGAAGCATATTGGGTGCAATATCGCCCGATTCATTTTGCCAAACACGTGTAATATCTTCAACGGTTGCTTCTGGTTTTTGCTCGACTAATCGTCTTAGCGCATCGTACAAACCAACTTTATCATACAGATAGTCAAAACCTCCGACTTTAATGTAATTATGATACTCTTTAGGGTTATAGATTTCGGCAATAAAAATAGTATTTGGAAAGTCTTTTTTGACCTCGGTTGTAGCATATTTCCAAAATTCTACTGGCACCATTTCTGCCATATCGCAACGGAAACCATCCACGCCTTTTGCCGCCCAATATTTTAACACATCGACCATTTTTAACCAAGTGGTTGGAATAGGAGAAAAATGTGTTTTACGACCATCCTGAATATCAACGCCATAATTTAACTTAATGGTTTCAAACCAGTCGTCAATAGTTGGTTTTGCAGTAAAAACATCATTTCCAGAGACTTTAGCGGGTTTTTCTACGTAAGGAGCATCAACTTTCACTGGTGAAAGCACCCCTTCTGGAATCTGAAATTGGCTATTTGGCAAATAATAAAAATTATTATTTTGAGCAAAAGCCTTTGTTTGGTCATCGTCTTCCCCAAAATCTTTAATACCAGTGGGTTTCATATCTGAATGATAAACCCTTGCTAAATGATTGGGAACGCAATCTATTATCATTTTCAAACCATTGTTATGTACTCTCTCCAACATAGCTTGAAACTCATCCATTCTTTTCTTTGGATTGGTAGCAAAAAATGGATTTACATCATAATAATCTTTGATGGCAAATGGCGAACCACAACGTCCTTTTACTACATTAGGATGGTCTTTCGGAATTCCCAAAGCAGTCAAATCTTCCATCGTTGCGTGTTCAATCAAACCCGTCATATATAAATGCGAATAGCCAAATTCTTTCAACTTAGTAAGTGCCAAATCGTTAATATCTTTGAATTTTGTCACTCCATTTTCTTCCGCCGAACCGTTCATTTTATTGGTCGAATTCTTATTCCCCCACAAATGAAACATCATTTGGTAAACCACTAATTTATCATGTTGGGTTAGAGCCGATTTCTTGGCGGAAACCTTTGGTATTTTAGCAGTTGAAGTGTCTTTTTCTGTTGAATTTTTTAGAGTAGTTTTGGTCATGGGTACTTTAGTATTTTGTTTTTTAGATGAATCAATGCTTGATTTTGTCAAATTGTTTTTTACAGTTGGAGCGTTTTCGGATGTTTTTAACGACTTAACGATTGATGTTTTAGGTACTGATTTTGGAATTGTTGTTTGTGCATAAATGACGGCAGGAGCATTCAATATTGCAAGAAACACCGTTGGAAGCAGGCATCTGTGAATCATTCTTAGGCATTTTTAAGGGTTAAATAAAGTCAAGTATTTTTTTCACATAAAATTATTTCTTCAAAAGTAAGCATCATTTTTCTATGATAAAATACTGGTAATGCTTTATTTTGAAGTTAGGAATTAGGATTTAGGGTTTAGGGCTTAGTAATACCTTGAATAGTTAATACCTTGATTTGGTTGTTTTCTAATCCCTAATTGCTAAATTAATACTAATATCCATTAACCATCCATTTTATAAAACAATGAAAAATAACCTTCGCTTCTGGATAATTGTATGTGCAATTTTCCAATCATTTTCTAATTTTGGACAAACGCCTTCCGTTCAAAGAGTTAACCCGACTAATTGGTATATTGGCATGAAAAATCCAAAACTACAATTATTAGTTTACGGGAAAAATATTGGCGATTGCGACGTAAATGTTAATTATCAAGGTGTTTCCTTAGACAAAGTAAACAAAGTTGAAAACCCAAACTATCTATTCTTAGACCTTACAATTGCTTCAGAAACCAAAGCGGGTCAAATAGATATAGAATTGTCTAAAGTTATTAAAGTTCAGAAAGGTAAAAAGAAAGTCATTGACCAAATCGTTAAAATCACTCAGCCTTTTCAACTTCAAAACAGAACGGAAAAGCCACAAGTAGTTAATTCAAAAGACTTTATTTACGTTATTCTTCCCGACCGTTTTTCTAATGGTGATTCGTCAAACGATAAGTTTACAGATATGGCAGATTCTCAAGCCGACCGTTCAAATCCATTTTTACGTCACGGAGGCGACCTTTTAGGAATTCAAAATCACTTAGATTATTTCACTGAATTAGGCGTAACTGCCCTTTGGTTGAATCCTGTGGTTGAAAATGACCAACCACAAACCAAAGAAGGCGATGCTATGCGTTCAGCCTATCATGGTTATGGTTTTACCGACCAATATAACGTTGACCGACGTTTAGGCGGTAACGAAGCCTACAAAAAATTAATTGAAGCCGCACACGCAAAGGGCTTGAAAATCATTCAAGATGCTGTTTATAATCACGTAGGAATTAATCACTGGATTTTGAAGGATTTACCAATGAAAAATTGGTTAAATCAATGGGACACTTACACCAATACTTCGTACCGTGATGAACCCGTTGTGGATATTACACACGGTAA
>JAAFIU010000179.1 GCA_013298805.1 Cytophagales bacterium
ACCACAGAAAATGACGTTAATATTTGTTAAAACCTTTGAATACTCTTCAATAAGCCCGTTTATTTCTGCTAACAATCCGTTCATTACGCCACTTTGCATGGCGTGTTTGGTGCTTTTCCCGATGAGTGTTGGTATTCCATCTGGGATTCCATCGGGTTCTAATAAGGGTAAACGTTGGGTAAAAGTATTCATTGCTTTGAATCTCATTCTGACACCAGGGGAGATTATTCCACCGTGAAAATTATCGTCACAATCCACCAAATCATAAGTTATGCACGTACCCATGTCTATCACTATGCAATTGTTTTTTGGATATAAAACTCTTGCACCAATGGCCGCCGCTACACGGTCAGCACCGAGGGTTTCGGGTGTGTCATAGAGTTTGGTGAGTGGGACGGGCGTTGTATTTTTGAGTAAATAAATTTCAGAAGTAATTGCCGAAAATTCTTCTTTCAATTGTTCCTCAGAATAACTTACCGATGAAACCATAATTCGTTGAGGACAAATGGTTTGGACATAATTGACCAATTCCTCATAAGATAATTTCCAATTGGTTTCAATCAGTTTTTCTGCTTCAAAAAGCCCCGTTTTGGCGTAAGTATTTCCTAAATCTATGGTTAGGTTCATATTTAAAATGATGAGATAAAGAACAAAGATACTTAGAAGTCGTTTTAAAATAAGTTTGAGAGTATGAGGTTACACAGAGAACCACAGAGAAAATTCTATTTAAACTCTCTGTGAGCCTCTTTTTTTAACTCTGTGGTTCTCTGTGTAACCTCAACGACAACTAAAAATTCCACTCTGAATCTATTTTAAAACAGCTTCTTAGGGCTAATAACCTTTGGTCGCTAAGTAGAATAAACTAACTTTGTCCTTAAATTTAATCAACAAATATGCAATATTTATCTGCCGAAATCCTCGAAAATAAAGTGACTGATATTCTCATATTAGTTTGTATTTTGGGTTTTGGACTTTTGTTCCGACGCTATTTAGCTGATAATTTTAGTAAAATTCTATATCGTTTTATCCAACACGATAAAATTCCGATTCAGACTTGTGTGGCGATGCTTCGTCAGCCTGTTCGTTTATTTATTTCCTTGATTTTGCTTTACGTTGCCTTTTCGTTTGTGCATTTTCCTTCATCTTGGCGGATTCCGTCGCAAGAGGAATTTGGTATCAGAATGATTTTATTGAAAAGCTTTCAAGCAGGTTTTATCTTTTCAATTTATTGGATTTTAGTACGAGTTACAAAATTTATTGCCCTTATTTTTCAAGAACGTGCTACCTTGACGGAATCAAAATTGGACGACCAATTTATCCCATTTTTTAGAGATTTAGTGGTGGTCGGAATATCCATTTTGACGTTTTTTGTCATGTTGGGAGTCGTTTTCAAAGTAGATGTGGTGGCTTTGGTGACGGGTTTAGGAATCGGGGGGCTTGCCATTGCTTTGGCGGCTCGTGAAACTTTAGAGAATCTGTTTGCCTCCTTCACGCTTTTTCTCGATTTGCCCTTTGTGGTTGGCGATAATATTCAGTCAGATAAAGTTTCGGGAGATGTTGAAAAAATTGGTTTTCGTAGCACTCGCTTACGCACAGGAGACGGGAGTTTAATTGCCATTCCCAACCGATTATTGACGGCCCAGGCACTCGAAAACCTTACACAACGACCTTTCAGAAGAGCAAGATATGTATTGAAACTGGAAATTGCCACGCCGATTGAGAAAATGCAAAAAGTGGTTTCCGAGATAAATGATTACGTTTTAAACCATGAAATGATTTATCGTCCTGACCCAAGTATTACCCGTTTTGAGGGTTTTGGGGATAATTCATTAGAAATTTTGGTATCGTATCACATCGCTACATTTGATGCCGCTGTGATGCGTAGAGTTAAAGAAGAAATTAACTACCAAATCATGGTAATAATTCAGCAAAATGAAGTGAAATTTGCTTATCCAACCTTGAAAATTTCTCAGGATTTAGAACCATAATCAAATGAAAACAATCTTGTCCATCATTTTAATAATCGCTTGTATGTCAGCTATTTCAGCCCAAACCAATTATCCGACTTTAGGAAAAATTGTCAAACTTGACCCTGCCCTTGATGCACTCATCGCCCCTGATGCTAAAATTGAAATTTTATCGTCGGGATATAAGTGGTCGGAAGGACCAGTTTGGGTGAAAAATGGAAAATTTTTATTGTTTTCGGATGTTCCTGCCAACACCATTTACCGTTGGCAAGAAGGAGACAGAGCAGCAACACCTTTCTTGAAGCCTTCGGGATACACAGGTTTGGGAGTATATAGCGATGAACCTGGTAGTAATGGTTTGATTATCAATCAAAAAGGTGAATTAGTAGCTTGTGAACACGGCGACCGCAGGGTGTCGGCTTTGCCTTTAACAGTGGGAGGGAAGCGAACATTAGCGGATAATTTTCAGGGAAAAAGATTTAATAGTCCGAATGACGTAGTTCAACATTCCAGCGGAGTATATTATTTTACCGACCCGCCGTATGGTTTGATGAAAAAGGAAAATGACCTGACTCGTGAAACGGATTTATTCGGCGTTTATCGTATCGGAACGGACGGAAAAGTGAGTTTAGTGGTGAGTGATTTACAACGTCCAAATGGTTTGGCATTTTCGCCCGATGAAAAGATTTTGTACGTAGCACAGTCAGACCCAAATCGTGCGGTAATTATGGCGTATCCCGTTAATGCCGACGGAAGCGTAGGACTTGGAAAGGTGTTTTACGATGCTACGCCAACTGTAAAAGAAGGGAAATTGAAAGGATTGCCTGATGGTTTGAAAATAGATAAAAAAGGGAATATCTTCTCGACAGGGCCGGGAGGCGTATTGGTTATCACGCCCGAAGGTAAATTATTGGGCAGAATTGACACCAACGAACCAACTGCCAATTGTGCATGGGGTGATGATGGCTCAACTTTGTACATTACCTCAAATATGCACGTGTGTAGAATCAAAACCTTAACAATAGGCGTAGGTTTTTAAGGTATCCCGATGCTTTCGTATCGGCTGAAATTGTATGCTGTGTATGATAGAAAGAGACGTTTTAGGAGCAAGGATTTGTATTTTTGAAAAAAGGCTGAACATCCCAGATGTTCAGCCTTTTTCAATTCCAAATTTGCTAAACCGAAAAAGCATGGTTAATTTTAATGGTTAAAATGATTTTTCTGAAAAACGAATATAACAATGATAAAAAATAACTGGACAAGAGAAGAAGTCGAAGAAATTTATAATTTACCCTTCATGGAATTGGTTTACCGTGCCGCAACGGTTCACCGTCAGTATAATGACCCGCAAGAAGTACAAATCAGTACCTTGTTGTCAATTAAAACTGGTGGTTGTCCCGAAGATTGTTCGTACTGTTCACAAGCCGCTCGTTATCATACCGACGTGAAAGTGCAGAAATTGATGGAAACGCCTGAAGTTTTAGCCGCTGCTCAACGTGCTAAAGATGCAGGTTCATCACGTTTTTGTATGGGTGCCGCTTGGCGTGAAGTGCGTGATAATAAGGATTTCGACAAAGTTTTGGACATGGTAAAAGGCGTAAACGACTTAGGATTAGAGGTTTGTTGTACGCTCGGAATGTTGTCAGAATCGCAAGCTGAAAAGTTGAAAGATGCAGGTTTGTATGCCTACAATCACAACATTGATACCAGCGAAGAAAACTACGAAGATGTAATTTCAACTCGTACTTTCTCTGACCGTATGAATACCATTGACAATGTTCGTAAAGCGAAATTGTCAGTTTGTACGGGCGGAATTATTGGATTGGGCGAAGCAGATACAGACCGTATGGGAATGTTAAAAACGCTTGCAAATATGCCACAACATCCTGATTCTGTGCCAATTAATAATCTTGTTCCAGTGAAAGGTACTCCACTTGGAGAACAAGAGCCAGCTTCCATTTGGGATATGGTAAGAACAATCGCAACGGCAAGAATTTTGATGCCAAAATCAATGGTGAGACTTTCGGCAGGACGTTTGGATATGTCTTACGAAGGACAAACGCTTTGTTTTATGGCGGGTGCAAACTCTATTTTCTCAGGAGATGTTCTTTTGACAACACCAAATCCTTCGGTTTCAAACGACAAAGAATTATTCCAAATTTTAAGTATTAAGCCACGTGAAGCGTTCAAAGAGAAAAAGCAAGCCGCAACAGTAAATTTTATTCCAAGTGTAGCGGAAGCAATGGCTGAAATTTTGTAAATGTAACAGGGGAATCTTTCCCATAAAAAATAAACTTAAATTAACATGGCATTACAAGTAGGCGATAAAGCCCCTGATTTCAAATTGTACAATTCTGAAAAACAAGAAGTTAGTCTTTCAGATTTTAAAGGTAAAAACGTTGTTGTATTATTTTTTCCATTAGCATTTACGGGCGTTTGTACGGCTGAATTATGCGAAATGCGTGATAATATCGCCACTTACTCAAAATTAAACGCAGAAATTTTGGGAATTTCGGTTGATTCACTTTTCACTTTAGAGAAATTCAAAGCGGAACAAAAATTACCGTTCAACTTATTGTCAGATTTCAACAAAGAGGTTTCTTCGGCTTATGGCTCTTTGTACGAAAACTTCGTGTTGGGCATGAAAGGTGTTTCAAAACGTTCAGCTTTTGTAGTTGATGCAGAAGGTACAATTCAATACGCTGAAGTATTGGAAGATGCGGGAAAAACGCCAAGTTTTGAGGCAGTTCAATCAGCTTTAGCGAGTCTTTAGTAAGTAATTAATAGGGTCTGACTATCGTCTGACTGAGGCTATATACTCGGTCAGACGATAGTCAGACCGCTAATAACACAGTACCCCTAAATAAAGTTTTCTAACAATGGCGACTATTAGGTTTTTATTGAAATCACTTCTCTTATTTAACAAATCTACTCTTTCTCTTCTTTTACAATATTTTATCAAAAAATATCTTCTCAGTTAAGTATAAACCCTAATAAGAACTCGTCTTTTTCGTCTTAATTTCAAAGTCTAATGTTTGAATAAAATATGGAACGCATTGAATGTTATATATTTAATAAAAAGTATAATTTTTTATTGGTTGAAGTGTTTTAATTAAATAACTTTGATAATAATTAACAAAAAGCAGCAAGCCTCTGCTTGTTTTTTTATAGTAAGTGTTCTATGGTGTTATATATATAATTTATTAAGGTAAAATGACAAATTAGTGATGTAATTTACTGTTACTATGTAAGTAAAAAATTAAACTTGAATCCTAAAAACGAATGTTAAAGAAACTATTATTCCTATTTTTCCCCCTTGCAGGAATGGCACAAAATCAGATTCCTCTGAATGATTTAAGTGCTTTCAATAACCCAAGTGCTAACTGGACAATCGAAGGTGGTGTTACGGTTGGAGCAAGTCCTTCTGCCTTTACAACTACGGCAGGTAAGGGCGTTTTAGTATGCACTTTGCGAGGACCAAAATATCAATTAACTGACGATTTATTCTCGAAATTAGAACACGGAGATTTAAAAATATCTTTCGATTTTATGATTCCAAAAGGCTCAAATTCTGGGTTTTATTTACAAAGTCGTTACGAAGTTCAAATACTGGATTCATGGTTGAAAAAAAATCCAAATGACGGCGATTGTGGAGCCATTTATCATCGTTGGGACGAATCTCGTGGAAAAGGAAACGAAGGCTACGAAGGGCATCCGCCACGTCAAAATGCCAGCAAAGCTCCTGGACTTTGGAATCATATCGAAATTGATTTTAAAGCCCCAACTTTTGATGCTTCAGGAAAGAAATTAACGAATGCCCGTATCAATTCGGTGTATTTGAACGGACTTTTAGTTCATGAAAATGTTGAATTATTAGGAGTTACTCGTGGAGCAGTTTCTCAACAAGAAGTAGTCAAAGCACCTTTCAGAATTCAAGGTGACCACGGAGCGGTAGCTTTCAAGAATTTTAATTATCAGATTTTTGAAAAAAGTGATATTGCTTTTACTCCCGTGAAATATGAGTTTTACGAAGGTGCCGTAAGTGGATTCAAACCTGCTAATAGCACGCCAACCGCAACGGGAACATTACCACAACCAACGCAAAAAGTGATTGATAAAAAGAAAGACTTTTTGTTAAAATTCGACGGAAAATTTACGACGAAAGTAGCTGATAATTATACGTTTATTGGTCAATGGGAAGCAATGGGAGCAATCATCGTAGATAACGATACCGTAGTAAGAGGTTGGCATTTACCATCAGAATATGCAAAAGGTAGCAAGAAATTAACCGCTGGCGAACATACTTACACCATCCTTTATACCAAAGATTACAACTGGCGACCAAATTCATTGGGCGTGTTTATTCAAAAAGATTCTTGGGAAAAACAAGCCATTACTGAGCGAACATCTTTGTTAGATATGGTTCCTGTTCCTTTAATTGACGTTCAGCCAAGTGATGTTCCATCGCTTCAACGTTCGTTTATTATGTACGGAGATAAGAAGATTACACACGGAATCAATGTGGGAATGCCAAGTGGTTTAAATTTCTCTTATGACCTAAACCAAGGTGGATTTTTACAATTATGGAGAGGGAAATTCCTAAACGCAACTGATATGTGGCTCGACCGTGGAGAACCACAAACGTCAGCTCCAATGGGTTTGACGATTAATTCAAATGATAAATTTCCATTAGCATATTTATCAACTGCTGATGCTGAATTTCCTGAGAATTTAACGAAAGATGACTTAAAATATAAAGGGTATAAACTCGAAAAATTAGCAATCGGCAACGGTTACCCAACTTTTATGTATGATTATAAAGGTTTGAAAGTGAAAGATGCTACTACGCCTTTGGATAAAGCAGAAGGCTTGAGTCGTCATTTAACTTTTGAAGGTGAGGTTTCAGGAGGAAAACAACTATACGCACTCATTGCAGAGGGAACAAGTATTGCAGAAGTAGCTCCAAACCGC
Source organism: Cytophagales bacterium (assembly GCA_013298805.1). GTDB lineage: Bacteria > Bacteroidota > Bacteroidia > Cytophagales > Spirosomataceae > Arcicella. Next base: position 6,939 of record JAAFIU010000179.1, read on the forward strand.
TTCGCCATCGATAACCAAAATTATTACGTTGAAGTTGTACCAACAGCTACCAATAAAGCTATTGTACGTGAAAGCAAAGGGAAAAAACAGATTCTGATGCCTTTAACGGGTTCGAAAGAAGTTTCATACAACATTATCTTTTAAATAGTTGTTAAGGATTAGTTTTTAGGTATTAGTATTTCCAAAGGGTACTTAATTATTTAGCTTTCAGCCATGATAAAAATAAATAACTGAAAATTTAACAAATGCGATATTCGCAAATCGCTTTTCGCTCACTATACATGAAAAACTATAAATATTTATTCATCGCAATGCTTGGTTTTTTGACGCAACAAGCCTTTGCTCAATTAAAATCAAAGTCTCTTACTGAAGAGGATTTTTACGAAATAAAAACGGTAACGATTCCCGAAGGAATTAAATTAGAAGTGGGTGGCGTTGCTCCCATGCCCGACGGTCGTGTGGCAGTTTGTACTCGTCGTGGAGAAGTTTGGATTATCGAAAATCCATATATGCCCGATGGAACACAACCAAGCTATACCTTATTTGCCAGTGGTTTGCACGAATCTTTGGGTTTGGCGTATCGTGACGGCTCATTTTATTGTACGCAACGTGGTGAACTTACCAAATTGACTGACACTGACGGAGACGATAAAGCTGATATTTATGAATCAGTTGCCAATTGGGATTTATCGGGAAATTACCATGAATATTCTTACGGGCCAGAGTTTGATAAAAATGGTGATATGTATTTGACCTTCAACGTTGCGTGGGTAGGTTATGGCGAAGGGAAATTGGCAAAATGGAGAGGTTGGTTAGTGAAAATTAAAAAAGATGGTTCGCTTGAGCCAATTGCAACGGGTTTACGCTCGCCCGCAGGGTTTACGATTAATTCAAACGGAGATGTTTTATACGGGGAAAACCAAGGCGACTGGGTGGGTTCAGGAAGAATTACGCACCTTGAAAAAGGCGATTTTGCAGGAAATGCAGGTGGACTTTGGTGGACAAAAGAACCCGAATCACCCCTAAAACCAACAACTGTAAAAGATGTACCTGATACAGGCGAACCGATGTACGAAGCCGCTAAAAAGATGAAATCTTTGAAATTGCCAGCGGTTTGGTTTCCTCACGCTTTGATGGGAATTTCTACGGCTGATATGATTGAAGACCAAACTGCTGGAAAATTTGGTCCTTTTCAAGGACAATATTTTGTGTATGACCAAGGACAGTCAAAAGCCATGCGTATGACTTTGGAAAAAGTAAAAGGACAATATCAAGGAGCTTGCTATCCATTCCGAGAGGGTTTCCAATCGGGAACAATTCGTGCGAGATGGGGAAATGACGGTTCGATGTTTGTGGGAATGACTTCAAGAGGTTGGGGTTCAACGGGTAAAGAACTTTACGGTTTGCAACGCTTAGTTTGGAATGGTCGTATGCCATTTGAAATGAAAACCGTTTCTGCTCGTCCTGACGGTTTTGAAATCGAATTTACGCAACCAATCAATAAAGCAACGGCAGAAAATTTGAGTAATTATGAGTTGAAAAGTTTCACTTACAAATACCAACACCAATACGGAAGTCCAATTATTAATCAAGAAACAACGCCTTTGCGTGGTGTAATTGTCTCGGAAGACCGCATGAAAGTTCGCTTGGTAATGGATAATTTGCGTTTAGGTTACATTCACCAAATTACGTTAAATGGCGTTTTGAACGACCAAGCACAACCACTTTTACATGATTTTGCTTTTTATACACTCAATGCCATTCCAGAAGGAGAATTAGCGAAAGTTGCTCCACGTGCTACTGTAACAACTCCCGTTGTAGCTTCTGCAAAAGACGTAAAAACAACGGTTAAGAAAGAAATGCCAAAAGCAGCCAAAGAAATGGTTGATAGCAAACAAGTAGCACTTTTATTGAAAAAACATACTTGTATTGCTTGCCATAATGAAAATGCCAAACTCGTTGGGCCAGCATTCTCAGAAATTGCAAAAAGAAATTATACCAATGAGCAAATTTTAGAATTGGTTTACAAGCCAAATCCAGAAAACTGGCCTGACTTTGCTACTGAAATGGCACCCATGTCGCACGTTCCGAAAGCCGATGTGCTGAAAATTGCGGCTTGGATAAATACATTAGGTGTCAAAAAAGGTAAAGTAGATTTGAACAAAATTGAGAATCATGATTAGGTAATAATCGGTAATATCAAAGTTTCTTTAACGTCGGTGAGTAATTCATATAGGAACTACTCGCCGACGTTTTTGCTTAATTTCTTGATGAAATCATTAAGAAGTTGTCGTCACTTTTA
>JAAFIU010000319.1 GCA_013298805.1 Cytophagales bacterium
GGCTTTTGTACTAAATTTGTAACCTTTTCGTTAGCATAATTAATCCACAAACTATTCAATGGTCAAGCGTTTTTCATTGTTTTTCATAACACTTATTCTCCTTTGGGTAGCGTTTCGCTCGCCCGTGATAGGTGAGTTTAACAATACGCTTTTGCATTGGTTTAAGCCCTCGGTTACTAACGCAAAGAAAGTATCTCATTTGGCTTTTTTGCCAAACCCTTCCTTTACAACCAATAGCCTTTTAGCTGAAAATCAATGGGTTGATAGCGTTTTTACCTCAATGGATAGTGACCAAAAAATTGGTCAGTTTTTCATGGTTGCCATCAATCCAACGCATGGAGAAGCTCATTTCAAACGCATTGAAACACTCATTCAAACAAATTATATCGGCGGACTTATTTTCTTTCAAGGAGACCCTTTTTCTTATGCCAGTCTCAATAATCGCTTTCAGTCTGGTACAAAAATCCCTTTACTTATTGGCATTGATGGCGAATGGGGATTAGCAATGCGGGTACACTCCACAGTAGCATTTCCGAAACAAATTACCTTGGGGGCAATCCAAGATAACTCACTAATTTACAAGATGGGAGGAGAAATTGCTCGTCAATGTAAACGTTTAGGGATTCACCTAAATTTTGCACCCGTAGTTGATATAAATTCTAACCCCAATAACCCTATCATTGGGTATCGTTCCTTCGGAGAATTGCGTGAAAATGTAGCCCTAAAGAGTAGTGCTTACATGAAAGGAATGCAAAATAATCAGCTTTTGGCGTGTGCAAAACATTTTCCAGGACATGGAGATACCAAAGGTGATTCACACCTTACACTTCCCCAACTTTCTTCTAATGCTGAACGTTTGAAGAATGTAGAATTATACCCTTTCCAACAATTAATCAACGATTCTATCAAAACAATGATTGTTGGTCATTTACAAGTCCCTTTCTATGACTGGCGACCAGCTACGCTTTCACAAGGTATCATTACCAATTTATTAAAAACTGAAATGGGTTTTAAGGGCTTAGTCATTACCGATGCCCTCAATATGCGTGGCGTGCGTTATGGGCAAGCGATTAGTTCTGGAGAGGTTGATTTACAGGCATTTATTGCAGGAAATGACATTTTGCTTTATTCTGAAAACATTCCAGAAGGCATCCGTAAAATAAAAGATGCCATTGCTTCGGGACTTATTCAGCAGACGGATATTGACAATAGAGTCAGAAAAATTTTACACGCTAAATATTGGGTTGGTCTAAATCAGTTTAAATACATTGACAGTAACAATTTATACCAAGACCTCAATACCTCCGCCGCAACGCAAATCAAACAAGAACTTTTCAATAATGCCATTACCGTTGTAAAGGATGCTAAAAGTATTTTGCCGCTTGTACCCAGCGAAAGCAAATTTGTATCGGTGGCTTTAGATATTTCATTGAGTAATCGTTTTCAGCAAGAATTAAGTAGAATTACCCCCTTCTTGCACTTTGCCAGCCCCTCAAAAAACGATGAATTTTTTTTTAATACTGTTTTACAAAATATTGATTCTACCACAACGGTAGTTTTGAGTGTACATGATATTAACAAAAAAACAGCAAACAAATTTGAGATTGACTATACTGTTCAAAACTTCGTAAAACGCTTGGAACAAAAAGCCCAAAAAGTGGTCGTTTGTGTATTTGGAAATCCTTATAGTTTAAAATATTTCCCTGAAACATCGTCTCTTATTTGTGGCTATGAAGATGACCCAACGGCTTATTCTGCAATGGCAAGGGTGATTTTTGGTGAAATTCCAGCCGTTGGGAAACTCCCTGTTTCGGTAGAAAATCTATTCAAAGCAGGTGAAGGGGTCAACGTTTCTGGCGTAGGACAATTCAGCAAGGCATCTCCCGAAAGCGTTGGTATGAAGGAGTACGAATTGTCTGCTATTGAGCCTCTTATTCAATCCTCAATTGCTCAAAGAGTATTTCCAGGTTGTCAGATATTAGTGGCTCGTAAAGGTAAAATTGTTTACGAAAAGGACTACGGAAAAATGAGTTACGAACCTAATAGCGAACCAGTTAGCCCAAAAACAGTTTACGATTTGGCATCTGTAACCAAGGTTTCAGCAACACTCCAAGCTTTGATGTATCTTTATGACCAAAAGAAATTTAGTTTAGACGAAAAAGCATCTCATTATCTACCCGAATTAAAAGGAACGAACAAAGAAAACATCATCATCCGAGATATTCTTTGGCATCAAGCGGGTTTGGTAGCCTATATTCCATTTTGGGAAAAAACCCGTGTGCCATTGGGTTGGAAAACTGAATATTACAGCACCAAACAGTCAGCAGAATATCCATTAGAAGTTGCTGATGGAATGTTCGCTAAGACTGCCATCCGTGATTCGGTTTGGAAATGGGTAATCAAATCACCACTGATTAATAAAAAAGAAAGAGACGGCACTTATCCATTTGTTTACAGCGATTTAGGTTTGATGATTTTGCATCATCTTGCGGAGAGATTAGCGAACCAACCATTAGACGTTTTTACGGCAAGATATTTCTATGAACCTTTGTCGATGACCACTACGGGTTTTAATCCTTTGAAAAGAATAAATAAAAATCATATTGCCCCGACTGAAAACGACAATTTATTCAGAGAAAAGTTTTTACAAGGAACAGTTCAAGACCAAACGGCAGCGATGTTAGGCGGGGTTTCGGGTCATGCAGGATTATTTAGCAATGCGTCCGACTTGGCAAAATTACTCCAAATGAACCTCAACAAAGGCTCATTTGGAAATAAGCAATTCATCAGCGAACAAACCATTAACCTTTTCACCAACAGCAAAGCAACGAGAAGTTATCGTGTTTTGGGTTGGGACAAATTACCTTCGGATGGCGACAGCAATTTTATCTCTGCCAAAGTTTCGCCAAATTCTTACGGACACTCAGGTTATACAGGCACACTCGTATGGATTGACCCCGAAAAAGAATTAGTTTTCGTATTTTTGTCAAACCGAGTGAATCCATCGGCAGGTAACAATAAAATTAACACGCTGAAAATTAGACGAAAAGTAATGGACATCGTTTATAAGTCGATGGAATAACGTGGGACAGGTTTTCCAACCTGTCAAAAACATAAAGCCGATTGACAGCTTAGAAACCTGTCCTACCAAACAAAATGAAAACACAACGCATTTCTCTTATTCTCTTAGCCATTTTTGCCTTTTCGGGTGTGGCGGTTTATTTTAAATCTTGCCAAAAACCTGCTTCGACAGAATCTGCTCCCGTTGAAGACATTGCTATTACGCTAAATCCTGCCCCAGATTTCAAGGCTGACTCAGCTTATGCTTACGTAAAAGCACAAGTTGATTTTGGACCAAGAGTACCCAATACAAAGGCACATAAAGCTTGTGGCGATTATTTAGTGGCAAAATTGAAGCAATTTGGTTGTGAGGTCATTTCTCAAGATTTTGTAGCGACAAAATACGACGGTACTAAAATGAATGCTCGTAATATCATTGGCAGTATCAATCCATCTGCTCCAAAACGCATTTTATTAACGGCTCACTGGGATTCTCGTTCGGTAGCAGATAAAGATACCAAAGACAAAAACTCCGCAATTGACGGGGCAAACGACGGTGGTAGTGGCGTTGGCGTTTTGTTAGAATTGGCTCGTACAATCCAACAAGCAACCCAAAAACCAAACGTAGGTGTTGATATTATTTTCTTTGACGTAGAAGACCACGGTGAACCAGAAGATTATAAAGGAGAACACAAAGCGGAGTCTTGGGGATTAGGTTCGCAGTATTGGGCGGCTCATAAACATAAAGAAAATTACACCGCTTACTACGGAATTTTGTTGGATATGGTAGGTGCAAAAGGTGCAATTTTCCCACATGAAGGAACATCTATGCAATACGCCCCAATGATTGTGAGAAATATTTGGGACATTGCCAGTCGCTTAGGATATTCAACTACTTTTATTGATGCTGACGGCGGAGGATTAACCGACGACCACACGGCAGTGAATGAAGTAGGTAAAATACAAATGATTGACATTGTTGAACTTCATCCAAATTCACCCGAAACTTTCTGGAAATACCACCATACCCACGGAGATAATTTGAGTAATATTGATAAAAATACCCTCAAAGCAGTCGGACAGACGGTTTTATCGGTTTTGTATCAGGAGTAATTCAAAAACTATCAAAAATAAAAGCCCCTCAAAAGTTATATTTTGAAGGGCTTTTATTTTGGGGGACAATGAATTCCTACTGTTTGAGCGCAGCGAGTTTAGGAATTCTTGATTTTTTTGTTACTTTTTGTATCAAGACAAAAAGTAAGTAAGAGAACAAACTTAAAACTATCCAAACTTCTTAAACACCTAATTTTGCATTAAAAGTCGAGATGACTCATATTTTTTATTGTACTTTTGTAGCATTAAAACCTAACAAATCATCCAATGGAACAAACTGAACAACTAAAATTTGTACACCTCAACGACCTTCACGTTTCTCTCGGAGCGAAAATGGTACCTTTTGCGGGCTATTCAATGCCTGTTTTATATACAAACCTGATTCAAGAGCATTTGGCAGTACGTAGTTCAGTGGGCGTTTTTGATGTCTCACACATGGGCGAGTTCGTGGTAAAAGGCGAGCGTGCAACTGAGTTTTTACAGTACGTTACTTC
>JAAFIU010000172.1 GCA_013298805.1 Cytophagales bacterium
GTACCGAACAATTTGGGCAGGCACAACCCCGAAAAGATTGGAAACAAACGTAAATAATGTACCCAAAATTAAGTACCATTTATATTTCAGAAAGTATTTGTTGAGATGCTTTAGGTATTTCATATACTATTAAACGTATCACTTTTACTAATTGTTCATTAAGGCTTGAAATTTAGTAATCTCACTATTGCTGATTTACAATTAGGTGTCAGCAAGCCAAAGTTTGAACCATTCAAACCCCACTCTGCAACCTTTGTACCAATAAATTAACCATTCTTTTGGTCAATTCTTCTTCGTTTTTTAGAAAATTTTGGTACTCTTCCAAAGTGAAAATTCCTGTGATAATTCCCTGAAGATAATGCTTGAATTTCATATCTTTCCTAACGGCTTGGTCGATATAAATGAGCTTATCTTTCTCTGAAAGTTTGTAAAATGTGCCTTTACGTTTATCGCAGTAGGTTTTAAAAATTTGGATTAATAAATCGTGTTGAAGTTTTAGAATTGGGCGTAACACTTCGTTCTGAAATTTCTCTAATTCCCCTTCTGCTTCAATTTCAAAAGTCAGGATTGGGCGAATGTTTTTTATATCGGTTTCTCTATTCATTTATTTGTGATTGGTTATTGGTGGGATTGGTTATTGGTAACTGGGAGACTCGCTAACTATGATTTTTAATCAGGGTTTATATGATCAAGCGTCTGAGACGCAAAACCAAACGACGCCCGATTACAAATCGTGGTCAGCAAGTTGTCAAATAACTAATCAACCACCTAAAACTGCTTTAAATAAGAAACCTTAATGATGCTTTGTTGTTCATTTTGGCGAGATAATTCATTGGTTTTTATCCGAGAAAGTCCATCATTTGATAAACGTGTTCGGTAATCATCGTATCCACGCTGATTGAGAACCAGATAAATAAATGAAAGCGGACGGTATTCCCATGAAAAACGCACATTCCAAACATCAAAATTACTGATAGAATTATGCTGATAAAAGCCAATTAATTGCACTCTCGGATTCAAGGCAAATCGCCCAGAAAGCGTATAAAGTTGCGTATTGCCCGACTCTGATTTTACACCCAAATTGCTATAACTATTATTGGCGAAACGCCCCTCTATCGAAACATGAGGAATAGGTGCAATTCTGAAACTTCCCGAAATAGTCGTTAGATTCCCATTGTAATATTTCCCTGTTTCGGCATTTGCAAAAACTGAAACCTTCTTCGACCTATCACTAAACCAAACTGCACTGTAACGATTATAATTATATTTGCCTTGCGGAATTTCGACATTGAAAAATGAAAGTGGACTACTGCCATCCGAATAATCCAATAATTGATAATATGAATCCGTAAAAACCCCAATTCCTGCACCGCTTTGTAGCCCAAACCAAATAGGATTTGTATTGAGTCGTTCTTCTACTAATTTACCCGTTGTGGCAGAATAGTAATTGTTGTAATATCCCCCAGGTTCAAAACTTCTGACAAATTTTGGCAACCATTTCCCACGATTTAACCAATATCCTCCTATTGAATTTTCTACTACATCAGGACGAGCAATAAAGCCCATTTCAGGGTTAAAATCCTTATTATTAATGTTTTGACTTAACCAATATATGCTTTTAATGCCCTTATGAATTAACTGATAATGCCCCGCAAAGCCTGTATTTTGAGCCGTTCCGCCCGAAAACATTGCCATTGTATTGAGATTGGTACTTTCATTTATTCTAAAAAAACCATCGCCCGCTCCCGTGATATTATTATGAACAGCATCGTTTTTCCAAGTACCAATCAAGCCAATTCTACTCTGTTTACCTATATTTTTAGAGAAACGTCCAACAACAAAATTAGCTCCTAAATTGTCATCCACCTCACGTTGACGCACGTATAAAAGCCCTGAATTGCTCTTCAAAGAACGATTCACTAATCTAAAACCAACATCAATTGGAATCGGTGTTCCGTTAGCATTTAAGCCAATACTTCTGCTAAAAAACGGCTGAATTATTTGTTGTCCACCAAAATTATCATCAATTGGGGCAATTCCTGCGGCAAATAATGAGGCATTTTCCAAGAAAAACTGACGACGCTCTGGAAAAAATACCGAAAGACGACTCAAATTATTGACTTGTCGGTCGGCATCGGCTTGGGCAAAATCTGTATTATACGTCAAATCCATGACGGTATTCGGCGTAACTGCCCATTTTATTTCTCCGCCCATTTTTACCGAAGAACCATCTTTTTTATCGTACAATTCTGAGCCATTATAACGATTATCCGACACTAAAAGGTAAGGTTGAAAGCGAATATTTGTTGAAGGCGGTGGTGCTTGTAAATTGGTCAATTTACCTGCGTATTGCATCCGTGAAGGTGAAAAAGCACGTGGCAAAGCAGACCAAACTGTTTGTTCATTGGTCATTCTACGAAGGCGAAAGAAATTGATACTCCACGTTTGTAAATCCTTATTGTGCTGATAACGAAGTGTTTGCCAAGGAATTGAAAATTCGGCAATCCATGCAGTATCAGTACGTGTTGTACGCACACGCCAAAGTCCATCCCAATTGGTATCAAAAATTTGGTCATCAAAACTCAATAAATCACGTTGCGAACCATAAGGATTTGCCATAAAAATCATGGCGTTGCGTTCATCGTTAAACCCGTCAATCGTAATTCCTACTTGGTCACTTCCACCATAATCAAAATCACGTTGGAGGTTCGGAACTCGAAGAGCTTTTCTTCCCTCTGGTTCGTGCATTACAGCGGCAACGTACAGGTAGTCAGCATTATAAAGAAGCTTAAAAATGGTTTTTTGATTGGCTGGTTCTTTTTGTTTTGGTTCAACTTGGACAAAATCGGTAATGGATTTCGCATGATTCCAAACTGTTTCATCTAATTTTCCATCAACTTTCAAATTGATATTGATACGAGTAGCTTCAATATTTTTTTTGATAGAATCTGGTAGAAAAATATTCTGAGCAGAAATTTTAAAAGTTAAACATAAGAGGATTAAAAGGTAAATTTTATTCATAATTTATTGATGATTTTTTTGACTTACAAAGTTAGCCATTTAGTCAAGTCTAAAAAAAGTAGAAAATGTTAAAATAATGTTAATGCTGGATGAGTGGTTGACACAAAAAAATAGCGTCAAATTTCTTCAACGCTATTTTTATCTTTCTGAATATCAAATTATTACCAGAATACAGTATAAAGCGTTACAATGGCAATCAACACGATGGCTGCACCAATGGCAAATCCTCTGGTTGTTTTAAACATTGAGGCATCAATTTCCAAACCTTTGTTTTCGTCAGGCAATACAAGACTCAATACAAACATTACTGACACACAAATTACAAAAACCCAACCCATACGGTCAAGGAATGGGACTTGTGTCCAATCTGTTCCTGGTAGCCAGTTATTGTGCATTGATAAGGCAATCAAGAAACCGCCCACAATGGCAAAAAATGCTCCTGCTGAGTTTGTCTTTTTCCAGAAGAAACCCATAATAAATGCCGCAAAAATACCTGGAGAAAGCAATCCTGTCATTTCTTGAATGAATTGGAAACCCCCTTTTTTGTCGATACCCATGAACGGAGAAATCACAATTGCTAAAACCATAGCCACCACGATAACGATTCTTCCTGTCCAAACTAAGTTCTTCTCAGACATATCTTTGGCAAAATACGGTCTGAAAACGTCCAAGGTAAAAATGGTAGAAATACTATTTGCTTTACCCGCCAACGAAGCCACAACTGCTGCCGTAAGAGCCGCAAATGATAAACCTTTCAAGCCAACAGGTAATAAATTTAACAATACTGGATAAGCTCTATCTTGGTTAAATTGACCCGTTGCATCTAACATTTCTTGTTGGAACATTCCTTTTTGGTACAAAGCATAAGCCGCAATACCCGGTAATGTTACGATAATTGGCATTAATAATTTTAAGAAAGCCGCAAATAATAAACCCTTACGAGCGGTGTCTAAATCTGCTCCCAAAGCACGTTGCGTAATGTATTGATTACAACCCCAGTAATTAAGGTTTACAATCCACATACCACCAAAAAGTACCGTCAATCCTGGTAAAGCCATATAATTTGGATTACCTTTTGGATAAATCATGTGAAAGTGGTCGTCGTGATTTTGAGTCATTAACTTAAAACCGTTCACTAAACCTTCCATTTCGTATTTTTCAGACACTAAATTTACCGCCAAATACGTAGCAGCCAAACCGCCAATTACCAAGAAAAACACTTGAATTACGTCTGTAAAGCCAATAACTTTCATACCACCAACCGTAATAATTACCGCAAAAACGGCTAAGAAAATCATACAAGTGTAAAAATCAATACCCGAAATACCCGATACAGCCAATGCTCCTAAGTATAAAATAGAGGTTAAATTTACGGTGATGTATAAAATCAACCAGAAAATTGCCATGATTAAACTCACCGTTTTGTTATAACGTTGACTCAAAAACTGTGGCATTGTTGAAATTTTATTCTTCAAATAAATTGGCATGAAAAATACCGCAACGACGATAAGCGTAGCCGCTGCCATCCACTCATAAGTAGAGATACCAAGTCCCATTGAAAACCCATTTCCCGACATACCAATCATTTGTTCTGCCGAGATATTTGATGCAATAAGAGATGAACCGATTGCCCACCAAGTAAGCGAACCTTCAGCTAAAAAGAAATCTTGGGTATTTGTTTCTTTTGATTTTTTCTTTTGATAAATCCAATAACCGTAACTTGATACCAGAATAAAATAGAACAAAAATACTAAATAATCAAAGGTTTGTAATCCTTGCTGTTGCATAAGCTAAATGTGATTTAAAATTAGTTTTAGGGAATGATATGAAATAATTGTGTAATTTCAACACCAAAATTACCATTTTTTTACAATTATTTCTAATAAAATGTATATTTCAATCTCTGTGAATATTGATTTAGAGAAATTTTATTTGGTTTGCCAATTTATAATCAAAATTTATTGTTGTTCATCTGAATCTTTACCGTATATTTTATAAAATTGCTTATTGCAAATCTTAGAAGCTGTATAGGTTAATTTTTTGAACGTGAAAAAGATAAGTTTTTGAGTGAAAATCATTCATAAAATTTAAGCATAGCAGCGTTACGTTTCAATTTTATGGATAATTTGTAGCCCAAAAATTACTTTTTTTAACTCGGATAAATTAACCTAAACAGCTTCTTAAATATTCAACCAAATGCTATCTATTCTTAATATTATCTTTTGCCTTATCGGAATTGCCGCTGGTTTCGGTATTTTTTCGGTATATAATAAATTCACGAATAAAGAAGGAATGCTCATTAAAAACGAGTCAACCGTTTTGTTAGAGAAAATAGAAAAAGTCTTTAAAATTGTTTTGGCAGAAGGACATTTCTCTGAAATTTACGACCATACTTCCGAAAAAGAAGTGCTATTTGGTTTGCACACGCTCAACAAAAAAGCTCTGATTGTTGCCAAAGCAAAGGTTTTGGTAGGTTTCGACTTTGCCAAAGTGAAAGTGCGTTGGGAAGAAGGTTCTCGCAAAATGATTATTGAGGAGTTTCCAGAACCTGAAATTTTGAGTACCGATTCAGACTATAAATTTTATGACATCGACCAAGGGCTTTTTAATAAGTTCAAGAATGAAGAATATACTGCTCTCCTCGCCGATGCAAAACAGACCATGCAAAACAAGGCAATTGCCAGTGAATTACCCAAAATTGCCAAGAAACAAGCAGTGGTAATGCTCACTCAAATGGCGAGTTCAATGGGCTGGGATATTGATTTTCGTTTGCCTTCGGCTGAACAAAAAATATTGGAGTTGTAACCCGATGCTTCCGCATCGGAATAAAAATAATCCGATGCGGAAGCATCGGGTTACAACTGTGGCTCAATCATTATTACTTCTTCTTTTTCAACAATTACTTGCCCTTCGCCTAAATCACGAGTTTTTCTGACGAATTTTTTGGGCGTTATAATGACGGGACAAAGCGTGTCGTTTCTACGTTTGGAATAATAAGCCGCCAAACCTGCTGCTCGTTCAATGACTCTTACTGGGAAATTCTTTCCCGCCTGTTTGCGTATAACTACATGAGAACCAGAAACATCACGAGCATGAAGCCATAAGTCGTCTTTACGTGCGTAACGTTGTGTGAGTAAATCATTATTTTTGGCGTTGCGTCCTACCAAAATTTCGTAACCTTCAAAATGGTAATATTTAAACAAATCCTGTACAGTGTCCATCGCTTTTGGGGCAACTTCCAACTGATTCGCTTTTTGATATTTTCTAAACTCTTTGAGCGTTTCTATTTGCTCAATAACTTCAATTTGTTGGTCAATTTCTGCTAAATCTTCTTCTTTGGCAGAAATATTTTCCATCAATTTCTGAATTTCTATCTTCTCATTTTTTGATTTTCGGTAATAATTTTCTGCATTTTTTTGTGGCGACAAATCTGATTTCAGCCTAACTTTCAAAGGTTTATCACGATAAAAATCATAGAGTTCAATGACTTCGGTTCGCTCTGGAATAGCGTGTAAATTCGCCATGATAATATTGGCAATTTCATCGTGTTTTACGCCCGAATCAAGTCCGTTCAATTGCTGGTAATTTTTGTCGATATATGCCTGTGTTCTACTTTTTCGCTTCAAAAGTGCTTTGATGACTTGTCCTTTTTCTTTATCAAAAACATTAATTCGAGTATAAGCATAATAAAAATTATTGCTTGCTTCTAAAGCGTCATCAAAAGTTTTTTGAACTTCTCCCCCCTCTTCAATCAATGACAAAACTGGCTGATAATCAACCGTTTTTAAATAATACGTTGGATTGTCTAATTGTGCTAAAACAGCTTGAATATCTTGCCAAGCAATAGTTAATTTTGTTTGTAAATAAGTGGATATTTCTTTCCCAAAAGTTGGGAAAAGTGCCTTCCAACCTTTTTCATTAAAAGCAGTTTCGGATTGGTCAATTGGGCGGTCGAGATTATCGAGGTCAAAATTGTTATCTACCACCAATTTATTGTGGAGTAAATCAATCACTTTATTTTCATGCAAAAGAATAACATTTGAACGATTTCCGTACATTTTAAATAACAGCACAAAGTCATTCTCAAAATAAATCCCAAAAGCACGTTCATTCAAAAACTGACGAACGCTTACGACTTTCAAATCAATCAAATCCTTGAATAAATCAACTGAATTTCGTCCTGCTCTTCTAAAATCATTGGGAAAATTTAAACAGGCAAAATCGGGATGCAAAGCAGCTTTGATGTAGAAATCTCGTTTGTGTCGCCATTGCTTTCCATCGGTACAAAAACCCAAGAGAAGCTCATCTTTTTCTTGCGAAAAACATTCCGCCAAGACCATTCCAACTAATTCTTTTTCAAGACGTTTTGATAATTGACGAAGAAAATAATAATTGGTTTGCATTGGGGCGATGTATAAAAAAGGAAAAATCGAAAATAAAATCTTTTGCAAAGATACGAAGATATGTGTCCATAAAGCCAACATCCCGAAAGTTGGTGCTTTCGGGATGTTGGCTTTATGGATAAGGTCACGTCAATAATTTCCTTAAAACGTAATGGCTTTCCCAGTCTTGGCTGATTGAATTGCTTTCTCTAAAATTTCAACTACAATCAAATTATTTTGAAGGGATGAAAGACTATTATCGGGATTAATTTTGCCCTGAACAACGGCGGTTAAATACAAAAATGAGTCATTCTCTGGGTTTGGAATTGGAGCTAATGGCACATTTTCTTCAACTGCTTCTCGCCCACCTTTTCGCATTTTCATTTGAGATTTATCCGCAAAAATATACGAAGTCTGACTGTAAATTTCAGTATCTTTTCTATCAAATGGCCAGTTCCAAGAAGCTTCTAAAATGGCTTCAGCGTGTGGATAGGTTAGAATTATCGTGGCTTCATCATCAACATTTGGATAAACTTCTGGTTTTATTTGCTTCGTTACAGCCGTTACTGAAATAGGTTTTTGACCATTCATGAACCATGTCATAAGATTGGCTCCATAACACCCAAAATCAATAACTGCTCCACCACCATTTTTCACGGGGTCGGTTAGCCAAGCTAAAAACTCCTTCGTACAGCCAATTTCTTTTGGTCCACGATGCCCGTCTCGTACCACAACTTTATTAATTTTACCCATTTCAGCTTCATTTTGAATGAGTTCATGGGCCTTTCTATGACTCGAATACCAAGTTGTTTCGTAATTGGTCAGCAAATGGATTTTATGTTTTTGAGCCAAAGCTGCCATTTTTTTAGCATCAGTCGTATTCGTTGCCAAAGGTTTTTCAACCATTACGTGAATCCCTTTTTCAGCACAAACTTCCACCGTATGCAAATGTTCAAGAATACTATTGAAGGCACAAACGGCAGTTGGTTTTGTTTTAGCAACCATTTCTTCCAAACTTGAAAAAAGCAAATTATCGGGCAAATTATAACGCTTCAAATACCGCAAACCCAATTCTTTGTTAGGTTCGGCGATACCCACAATTTCAATATCTCCTCTTTTGTTACTTTCTAAAACCTGCCCGATGTGGTCGTGGGTAAGTCCATCAACGCCAACTCTCAGTTTTTGTTGAGCATTTATAAAAGTGACAATAAGGCAAAAAAATACGGTTAATAATCCTTTTTTTTTCATAGTGAGATTTATAGTTTTTGGATGAAATTATTAGTAAAAATATACTATCTCTCCTGACATTCTGGATTGCTTTGTAGGTTATTTTTGAGATTCTTTTCAAGAAACTTCTTTTCAAAACATAGATTATCAATTAGTTATAAAAAACGTCAGCAAGATTTCTCAAATTAGAGATTCTTGCTGACGTGATGAAAATGATATTATCGTCAAAATTATTTCCCGAGTTTTCGATAAGATTCTGAATTGGTGGGGTCAAGAGAAGAAAGTAGAGAAACCATCTTTTTTCGTTCATCTAATGGGGCATCACCGTAAATGTTTAATAACTCAACAGATTTTGCTTCAAAGAAAAGACGATACCAAACTTGTCCAGGGCGTGACTGACTAATTTGTTTAATCTGGTTCAAATACTCCGTGATTTGTTTACGTCCCCCCGCAGGATTAGTAGCATAATTATCTATTGCCAAGCGATGATAAGTATAAAAACCCTCACGCAGTGGCTGTAATTGCTGATTTAATAGATTTTCTGAAACCCAATAACGGTTACGAATATCACTTGAAGATGTCCAACCTGAACCTGCCGATTGAGCAAGGTTAACTACATTTAGTGCTTTTTGGGCAAAGTTTGTTCCGCCCATTTTCCCGAAAGAGTCATAGTCAAACGCCAAAGCTACGTAAGCGTAAAATGCCAACATTTGAGTTAAATTATCATTGAAATTATTATCATTATACGTTAAAGGCGTTCCCGCAACGTATTTGAAAGTGAAGTTTTTATCCACGTAATTTAACAAAACCGTTTCGTAGGCCGTACCAAAAACAGGTCTTCTCACTTGAAAATTGGCAGTTCCTTCGTAGTCTCCACTTGAAGACGCTTTGGTGAGGATTACCGACAAAGAGCAGTTTATTTTTTCTTCGTTAGAAAAATTATCAT
>JAAFIU010000376.1 GCA_013298805.1 Cytophagales bacterium
GCTTTAATCCACTGGTAAAAGCAATGCGGTCTTTCTCCCAAGAGGCTTCCATTTCGAGGTCTTCTGTCGGAGCGAGAATATTCATCTTTTGATTTTTAGAGTTTAAAATCAAGGATGCTAAAACCTCTGGATTATTGTAGAATTTAGAAGAGTTAAGGTCGATTTCAGATTTATAAAAACGATATTTATCACTCAATAATAGCGTATCAATTTTAGAAGTCAATGAGAAAACGGAAGTATTACCGATACCAAAAGAACCTTCAATTAAGGTTTTTTTAGAAACGTGTCCTTCAGGATAAACGAAAGCTAAAATGGGGTCAAAATTCTTCAAAAAGAATTGATAATCAATATTATAGCTCAATGGAACTATTGGCGATTTCTTGGCATAGTAAGCGTTTCGGATTGCTTCATCACCTGTGAAATAAATTTTATATTCTTCAACCAACATTTTTAAATCCTTGATGGCTTGTGTAGGTTGGAAAGCTCCTGTAAAATTGACATTCACCAAATCAGACAAAAGTGCCAAACGGCGAGTATTTTCGTTGATTTCAGAGATGAGTTGCAAAGAATCAAGAACGATATTCTTCTTGCCGAGTGTTAAATAAAAATTTAAGAAATTGGCTCTTCCAATCAAATTATCCAATTGCTTCCCTCTGAATTGTACATCCAAAATAGTCGAAAACCGTAAATCTTCTTTGGTAAAATTGAGGTTTTTGAGATTAGCTTTTGAGAGTTTTCCTAATAAATCTACTTGGTTTTTCCCCTCTCGCAAATCTACTTTCCCAAATAAATCAAAGGTCAAATTGGTATCTTTTACTGCCACTCTACCATCAAACAATTCTTTTGAAAGTTTACCGTCAATGTAAATATTTTTGTAATTATAATTGTTATAATTGATTTGCTTGACGGTTCCATCAAAATCCAAAACGGCATCTTTAATGGATAATCCTTGACCTTTTACTTTGCCAGAAAGCGTTAAATCGCCCAAAGTTCCAGCGTCTTCAATGAGTTTTCCCAATTTAAAATTATCTAATTTCAATGAGCCATCATAAGAAGAATTTGCAGAATTAGGTTTCAAAATCATGGCTAAGTCAACGTCCACTTTTCCCAAGTCCGACTCCATCAAACCCGTCGTTTTGAAATTGGAAGTTGTTCCTTTAAAAGTGCCATCAAACATCACATGACCAAATTTTGTCAATGTTGCCGTTGGTTCTTTTCCGATATATTTTTCTAAATCAGCTACTTGAACATACGATTTTCGCATTTTCAAGTCCATCTGTGTTTTGGGAATATTGGGTAATCCTTTAAACGAAAAATCACCTTTCAGTTTTGATTTTGTACCAAAATACAAATCAAAATTTTGGAGTTTAAAGTCATTAACCGTTCCGTCAAATTTACCGTTGAGATAGTAGGTATCTTTATAATTGTACATATCATTCACAAAACGAGCAATGTCATTTGCCACCACCACCGACGAGTCAAAATCGGCTTGCATTCGTACTTTTGAATTCCAATATTTAAAATCTTTTTGACTTTTAAAGGACATTTTGATTTTATTTCTGACAACGGTATTATTGACTTTCAACAACAAATCGTCAAAACGCATTTGCGTATCTGAGATTAAGAAATTGGTTTTCAGCGTTTTAATTCTAAAATCACAAGAACGGTCATACGCTCGCAGAACGGTATAAAATGCTACCGTATCACGAATTAAAGTAAAATTTTTGAGGTGGGCATTGAGGTCGTTGAGCGTAAAATGATAATGGTCGAAAGAACGGCGGTCGTTCATGTACGGCTCAGCTTCATCGTCCATGCGTAAAATACCGTCCACAATATCAGCATCGGAAATAATAAAAGGTGTTGGGGCAGATTTAGGTTTTGGCGTTGGTGAAGCCGTTAATTTATTAATTCTTCGGATAAATTCATCAATATTTAAATCACCATTTTTATCGGTAACTAACTTAACCACAGGATGATACAAACGAACATAATCCAAACGAGTTTTGGTAGAATCACCTTCTACTCCCAACAACGGGACGGTTAAATTAAGTAACCGACCTGCATCAAAATCAACGTCAAGTTTCTCAATATCAAGCATTTGATGTCCTTGATAATCCTTCACTCGCACGCCTTCGAGGGTAGCTTCATCAAAAAAACGAATGGTAACTTTATCAATTTCGATGGGGTAGCCCAATTTTTGAGAAATAATTGGGGCATAATATTGAGCTAAACGAGTCTGAACATAAGAATTACGAGCTAAAAAAACCACCAAAACCGCAAACAAAAGCACCCCTATAATTGAGTATAGGACTGTCTTTGTGAATATTTTGGATATTTTTATAAGCATTGTTTTAGCATACTGATGACGATTTAGACCACTTAAATTTAGACCGAAGATTTAACAGATTGTACTGATTATCACTGATTTTTCAAAGTGGTTTTAATAACGATTTTTTTCGGTCATTCGTTAAAATTTCATTGTGCTGATTTATGACAAGTCTGTATTTTCAAATCTTAATCAGTGAAAATCTGTTTAATCCGTAACATCAGTGTTCTATTTTGCGAAGTCATCAATTATCTTTGTACCATGACTATTTTAGCAATCGAATCTTCTTGTGATGACAGCTCAGCGGCTGTAATTATCAACGGCAAACTTTGTTCCAACATTGTGGCAAGTCAGGCTATTCACACAAAATGGGGAGGTGTTGTTCCCGAATTAGCAAGTCGGGCTCATCAGCAACATATTGTTCCAGTTGTGGCAGAAGCCCTCGAAAAAGCAAATATAACCAAAAACGACCTAAACGCCATTGCTTTTACTCGTGGACCCGGTCTTTTAGGCTCACTTTTAGTAGGGACTTCCTTTGCTAAGGCTCTCGCAATGGGTTTAAACATTCCTTTGATTGACGTTCATCATATGCAAGCTCACGTTTTGGCTCATTTTATTGATGAACCTAAACCTAATTTTCCGTTTTTATGTCTGACGGTTAGTGGTGGACATACGCAAATTGTGATGGTTCGTTCACCTTTAAATATGGAAATTATTGGCGAAACCCAAGACGATGCTGTTGGTGAGGCCTTCGACAAAACAGCGAAATTGCTCAATCTCCCCTATCCTGGAGGACCTTTAATTGACAAATATGCCAAAGAAGGAAATCCAAATCGCTTTGAGTTTCCGATGGTAGAAATGCCTGCTTTGAATTTTTCTTTCTCTGGAATCAAAACGGCATTTTTATATTTCTTGCAAAAGGAAACGAAGAAAAATGTAAATTTTGTAGAGGAAAACTTAGCCGACATTTGTGCTTCAATGCAAAATATTTTAATAAAAATTCTGTTACAAAAACTAAGAAAAGCCTCAAGACAGTATAAAATCAAAGAAATTGCTATTGCGGGTGGTGTTTCGGCAAACTCAGGTTTACGTGCTGAATTACAAAAATTAGGCGAAACCGAAAATTGGAATGTTTATACTCCAGCTTTTCAATATTGTACCGATAATGCAGGAATGATTGCGATGGCAGCACATTTCAAAGCTGAAGCAGGAGAGTTTTGTTCACAAGACGTTAGCCCATTGCCAAGAATGGCTTGGTAG
>JAAFIU010000240.1 GCA_013298805.1 Cytophagales bacterium
ACCGTCCCAAAATGGTACTGACTCCATAAGAGGCGGTTTCGCTGGCTAATTTCTTGAGAACACTCATATTTTACGGTACTTGTGAAGAAGGAAAACGTTTTTGTCAAATTAAAAAAAATGCCCAAGTACAAGGAAATTTCTTATAAAAGTTCAATTTTTGTGTAAAGATACAATTCAAAATTGAGGTATGAGTAATGGAGCAAGAGTAATCAGGAGTTAAAGAAATTACCCAAAGCCTAAATTATGCCCGTCCAATCACCAAAAAAATATGGATAACGCAAAAACCGCAAATTATTCAAGAACCACTATTACGGAATTGATGATTCCCTCTTATGCCAATTTCGGAGGAAAAATACATGGAGGTATTTTATTGTCACTCATGGATAAAGTGGCTTATGCTTGTGCCACCAAACACGCTGGCACTTATGTAGTTACGGTGTCAGTTGATAACGTAGAATTTCGTCAGCCCGTTGAAGTTGGAGAGTTGGTTTCGCTTCATGCTTCGGTCAATTATGTGGGTAATAGCTCCTTGATTGTAGGGATAAAAGTGGTAGCAGAAAACATTAAAACGGCTACGGTAAAACATACCAATACATCCTACTTCACGATGGTTGCGAAAGAAGATGATGGTAAATTGGCTCAAGTTCCAGGATTAATTTTAGAGAATGACGAAGATATTCGCCGTTTTTTGGAAGCCATGAAACGCAAAGAAATCAAGGCATCCTACAAAACTATTTTAGCTGATGCAAAAACCACGATGGAAATTGATGAAAATGTACATTTGTTGGATAACGAAAAATGTATCATCAAACGAGATAAGGATATGCAGAGTGAGTGGGTGTGATCAGGTATAATCCTGTAAATTTGAACAAAAAACTAAAAATAATGGAAATATTAGGAACTCAAAAACATAAAATAATCTATGGAGATGCTTTGGAAGCAATAAAATTACTTCCGGATAGTTCTGTTGATTTGATTTTTGCAGACCCTCCTTATAACATTGGAAAAAATTTTAATGGACAAATTGAAAAATGGGAAACTGAAGAAGGATACTTAGAATGGTGTTACGAATGGCTTGACTTGTGTATCCAAAAACTAAAACCCCATGGTAGCTTTTATGTAATGACAGCTACCCAGTTTATGCCTTATTTTGACATTTACTTACGGAAAAAAATGACTATCCTTTCACGGCTTGTTTGGTCTTATGATAGTTCGGGCGTTCAAGCTAAAAAATATTATGGTTCTATGTATGAACCAATTTTGTACTGCGTAAAAGATAAAAATAATTATACATTTAATACCAATGATATTTTAGTAGAAGCTAAAACAGGAGCAAAGCGGAAGCTCATAGATTATCGTAAAGCAATTCCAACGGTATATAATTCTGAAAAAGTTCCTGGGAATGTTTGGGAATTTTCGAGGGTGCGTTATCGTATGGACGAGTACGAAAATCATCCAACCCAAAAGCCAATTACTTTATTAGAAAGAATAATAAAAGCAAGTTCTAATGTAGGTGATTTAGTTTTAGACCCATTTTCAGGAACTTTTACGACCTGTTTTGTGGCAAAAGAATTAGGTAGAAATTCCATTGGGATTGAACTACAAGATGAATATGTAAAAATAGGTTTGAGAAGATTACAATTAGCTGAGGAATTTAAAGGTGAAATATTAACGAAAGAAATACGAACTTTTGAAACGCAAAAAATGGCTACACAGCACAATTTAACCCTATTTTAAGGCATGGAGCATATTTTTACCATCAATATTAAAGATATTTTACAGAGAAATTTCAATAGCAATGCTGTTGAAGTTTTTGAGAAAAGTCAACTTATTCAGTACATAAATGAGAAGACTCGTTCAGCAGGTAAAGGGTCAAAAGCTCGTTCAAGTTTTGCTAATCTCTATGCTATTTATGTAATTATTGAGGATTACATCGCCAATGGCTTTGATAAAAATGACGATTATTCAAAATATGAAGGGGCATCTTTTCATAAACTATTAGCAAGGCAAAGAGAATTGCCTTTTGGAAGTAAACTTCAAAACCATGCTCTTAATAATCGGATGAATTCAGAATTTGAAAAATATTTTCCGAGTTCTGATTATAAACCAATTTTAAGAGACCAAGCAACCAACAGATATTGGATAAATGAACATTTACTGAACGTCAAAGTTGGCAAATCTACTATCAATATCTCAAAATCAATCATTGAAATTATTGATGAATATGTAGCTGTAAAACAAGATGCTTTTCAGCGTTTTGTGGCTTCTTGCGAGGCATTGCAAGATATTGATAGTTCAGAATCTGCGAAAGTTGAAGAATTTATCACTGGATTACTTGCTCCAAATGTAGATGCAAGGCTTTTTGAAATCGTGAGTTATTCCATACTCAAATATTACTATCACGAACATACTATTATTTGGGGTTATGAAATGGATAAACTCAACACGGAAAATCTCAAACTTTACAAAACTGGACGAACGAACGCTAATGACGGTGGAATTGATTTTGTTATGAAACCACTTGGTAAGTTCTTTCAAGTAACAGAAACATTAGATTTTAAAAAGTATTTTCTGGATATTGATAAAATTCAAAAATACCCGATAACATTTGTCATTAAATCAGATGAAGATGTTGAAAATTTGAAGAAGAAAATCCAAGAAAACGCTAATAAAATGTATTCTATCAGTGCAATAGTCGATAAATATATGGCTTGTATTGAAGAGGTTATTAATATTCCAATTTTGAATAAACGATTTAAGGAAGCGGTCCAAAAAGGGTACCTAAATCTAATATTGGATGAAATAGTATTACAAAGCAAAGTAGAATTTAATTATACAGAAGATGATGTCGAAATATAACGACACATATTATCAAGCAAAAAAGTGAACATAAAATCCCTTAAACACATTTATTTCTTGGGCATTGGTGGCATTGGTATGTCGGCAATTGCTCGTTGGTTTATCGCTAATGGTTATACTTTGGCAGGTTACGACAAAACGGCTACGCCACTGACTAATGCTTTGCAAGCGGAAGGTGTATCGATACACTTTGAAGATAATATTTCATTGATTCCTGCGGAGTTTTTGGCAAATCCAACCGAAACACTTATTGTTTACACACCAGCAATCCCGAAAGACCATAAAGAGTTTAACTGTTTGAAAGACAATGGTTTTACCTTGATGAAACGCTCGCAGGTTTTGGGACTTTTGACACAAAATTTCTTCACGATTGCGGTTGCTGGTACGCACGGGAAGACAACTACATCGTCGATGGTGGCTCATATTTTGAAAAATGCGGGAAACAATGTAACGGCATTCTTGGGAGGAATTACCCAAAATTATGGTACAAATTTCTTGGTAAATGAAGGCTCTGAAAACGTAATTTGTGTGGTGGAAGCTGACGAATTTGACCGTTCTTTCCTGACGCTTTTTCCTGATTTAACCATCGTGACTTCTACCGATGCTGACCATTTGGATATTTATGGCGACCATTCTCAGCTTTTGGAGTCCTTTCAATTATTTGTTTCGCAAATAAAAGAGGGCGGATGGTTGTATCAATACGATGGCATTGATTTACAAGATTTCACCCATAATCCAAGTTCAGTTTTTGGTTTATACAATGGAGATTTTAAGACGGAAAACCTTAGAATTGAAAATGCTGAAATGATTTTTGATGTTATTTATCCCGATGGGAAATTGACTGATTGTAGCCTTTTAACACCTGGTTTTCACAATGTTACAAATGCACTTGCAGCGGCAGCAGTGTGCTTGAAAGTAGGTGTATCACCAGAAACTGTACGTGAAGGTATTTGTACGTTTAAGGGTGTGAAAAGACGTTTTGAATATCATGTTCGTTCGGAGAAAGTTGTTTACATTGACGATTATGCTCATCATCCAACGGAAATTGAAGCGTTTTTGTCTTCGGTCAAAGCCCTTTATCCAAATCGTAAATTAACGGTTGTTTTTCAACCACATTTATATTCTCGGACAAATGATTTTCAAGAAGGTTTTGCCAAAAGTTTAGAACTGGCTGATGATTTGATTTTATTGGACATTTATCCTGCTCGTGAGTTACCAATGGAAGGCGTGACTTCAAGTATAATTTTTGATAAAGTCAATCTTGCTGAAAAAACACTTTGCACCAAAGCCGAAGTATTAGAATTAGTGAAAGCTAAACAACCAGAACTGTTAGTAACCGTTGGAGCTGGAGATATTGATACGTTGATTCCGAAAATTAGAGAAATGTTGATTGGTTAATTTTCTGGAATATTGAGTAAAACAAAAGCGGTCGTCTGAATCATCAAACGACCGCTTTTGCATTTATTTATATGAACAATTCTTACATATTGTTCAAGTTACTTTTACTTCTGCTATAAAGGAAATAAACTACTAAGCCTACTCCCATCCAAACGAAAGCAAATAATTGTGCTTTGCTATCTAACAATGACATTAAGGCCACATTTGTGATAATTCCAAGTGGAGCTATAAGCATCAACATTGGTGTTTTGAAAGGGCGGTCACGATTGGGGTCACGCTGACGTAAAATTAATACTGCTAAACAAACCATGGCAAAGGCAAACAGCGTTCCGAAACTTGTCATATCGCTCAATACACCGATTGGCGTAAATGAAGCCACCAAAGAAACAATCAAACCAACCAAGATGGTACTTTTCCAAGGAGTTTGGAAAGTAGGGTGAATTTGACGGAAGAAATTTGGCAATAAGCCATCTTTCGCCATTCCCAAAAATACACGAGTTTGTCCCAACATCATCACTAACATTACTGAAATTAAACCAACCGTTGCAGCCGTAGTAATGATAAATACCGCCCAAGGTTGTCCTACGCTATCAAATGCAAAGGCAACTGGAGCTTTCAAGGCATCGCCAGTAATGTCTTTGTAATTAATCATACCTGTCAAAACCAATGAAACCAAAATATACAATACCGTACAGATTGCTAAAGAGGCAATAATGGCAAATGGAATATCTTTTTTAGGATTGATGGCTTCACCTGCTGAGGTAGAAACAACGTCAAAACCAATGTATGCAAAGAAAATAGCGGCTGCACCACTCAAAATTCCTTTGATACCATAAGCCTCTTTCATTGAGCCATCAGCGTGAGTTACCATTTCTGGTTCTGGAATAAATGGATGCCAGTTTTCAACATTTACAAAAAATACACCTACAATAATGACAAATAAAATAGCTGAAAGTTTGAGAATTACAATCAAGTTATTGGTATTAGTTGCTTCTTTAATTCCTTTTACCAAAACCCAAGTAACCAGCCAAGTAATTAAGAAAGCAGGTAAATTAAAGGCAAAAGAACCGTCTGCTCCTTCGGGGGTATTGGCATAAGAGAACGGATCATTGGTGAGATTGGTGGGAAGGCTGACCCCAAAGAGATGCAGTAGCTTATTAAAATATCCCGACCAACTGACGGCAACAGTCATTGCACCCATTGCATATTCGAGGATTAATCCCCAGCCAATTATCCAAGCAAAAAGTTCACCTATTGTACCGTAAGCATAAGCGTAAGCAGAGCCTTCTACTGGCAACATTGAGGCAAATTCAGAATAACATAGTGCAGCAAAAACGCAACCAATACCTGCTACAACAAACGAAAGTGCTAATGCAGGGCCAGCATGATAGTGTGCTGCTGTACCCGTAAGTACGAAGATACCACCGCCAATGATACCGCCGATACCGATTGCGGTAAGACTCCATTTGCCAAGCACTTTTTTTAATTGATTGTTTTTAATGTCAGCTTCATAAGCTGACATTGGTTTCTTACGCCAAATACTTTGCTCCATAGAATTTTTTAGTTTTTTTGAGTGAATTAGAAGTGAATTATTTTTTCACAATAAAAGATTGTGAATTGAAGTCTTTTCAAAAGTATATTCTGAAAATCATTCTTCAAGATACTTAATATTTTGTCTTAAATCAAATTTTAGGGGTTAGGAATTAGGTTTTGGGTTTTAGGGGTTAGCTTTTACTGGGAGAGATTGATAACTCAAAAACTCTCTCCGAAGAAACTAATTCCTATCAACCAACTCCTAATTCCTAACCCCGCAGCGGCGACCGCCCAAAACCTAAATCCTTATTTTGCAGGCTCTACTGCTGCTGTTTTTTTCTTGCCACCACCAAAGTCAATTACAATTGGAGCTGCAACGAAAATTGAAGAGTATGCACCAAATACAACCCCGATAAACATAGCGAATGAGAAACCTCTAAGAATATCACCACCAAAGAATAATAACACTGTTACTACCAAGAATACCGTTGTAGCTGTCATTACGGTACGGCTCATAGTGTGGTTAATTGATTGGTTGATAGTTTTAATCATCAATTCTTTATTTGACAAGTCAGCATCAATACCGATTTCTTCACGAATACGGTCAAATACTACCACGGTATCGTTAATCGAATAACCAATTACGGTCAATACCGCTGCGATAAATACTTGGTCAACTTCTAATTCAAAACCGAATAAACGAGTAATTCCAACCATACCTAATACCACTAAAACGTCGTGAACCAATGCCACAATACCGCCCAATGAATACTGCCATTTACGGAAACGCAATAAGATATAAATAAAGATGGCAATAAGAGCATAAAGAATTGAGATGAACGATTGCGTCAAAATATCATCGGCAATGGTTGCTCCTACTTTAGACTCAGAAACAATTACTGGTTT
>JAAFIU010000139.1 GCA_013298805.1 Cytophagales bacterium
GTTTCAAAGCACTTTTAGTGAGGTTTGAATTCTCAGTCAAAAATTGGGTTGCGTTGCATTTTATCGCATTCTCAGTCATTTTTTTACGTAAAATCAATAAAAAAATAAAAGTTTAAACAGCTTCATATTCTAAAATTGCCCTAAGTTGACTATGTAAAGGTCCTTTGAATTTTTTTTCAGTAAAATTTCTGCCTGTTTTATTGTGATGAATAACTAATTCTATCCAACTCCTATCTAAAAACTTTTCGGGTTGTCGGCAAAAGAATAGGACACCAACATTCAAAGGTCTAACAGACTCTTCTGGACCTTTGGCAATTAACATTCTTTGACATAAATCTTCAAAAGATATTTTTTTGCTTTCTTCGTATAAATCGCTTTTAACTTCTTGCAAAAATGCTTGAATCAATCCCAAGTCTAAATCATTTAATTTAGCTTTTCCGTTAATTCTATCATCAAAAGGAATTCGGGCAGTTAATTCTTGCAATCTTCGAAGGTTATCATCTTTGGCAATAATGCTGCGTGAACCAAACCGAATATATGGCTGGCGTTGTGCTTTATTTCCTTGCGTTGTTGGTGCAGTGTAGGGGCGATTATCTCCCGCAGGACACCATAGCACTAAAATGTGTTTGTTACTTATCACATAAGGCTGAACCAACGGAAAATAATTGGGTGAAATCTGATGTGCTAAACGCAATATTTCTCCTTGAATATCATCTAAATCGCTTTGATTTACCCCAAAAGGAGGTAAAATGGCTTTACCCTGATTTTCTTCGATACCCACAATAACATAACCACCACCCCAATTATTCAAATCGTTCGCAAAGGCACATAGAGTATGAATAATCTCTTCAGGATTCCAACCACGTTTGAATTCAATACGCTCCCATTCAACGGTTTGCCCGTTTACGAGGTCTTCTATATTAATCGGTAACGCCATATTTATATTTTTATATAGGCAAATATAGTTATTTTACTTGGTTACTACTTAGTTACTACTTAGTTACTCAATAAGGTAACTAAGTTACTTTTTCAGCTATTTCCTCAAAATCCCCTATCTTTACAAAAAAATAAATCCAAAACCACAATGACCATTTTAGAAGTCGCTGACGATAAAAAACTTCAAAAAGAATTTCTTTTATTACCCGTAAAACTGTACGCTGAAGATGCTAATTGGATTCGCCCGCTCGACCAAGATGTTGAGAATACGTTTAATCCAAACAAAAATAAATACTTTAAACACGGTGAGGCAATTCGTTGGATTTTGCAAAATGAAGCTGGCGAAACTATCGGTCGTGTTGCCGCTTTTATCAACCACGAAACTGCTCAAAAAGAAGAACAACCAACGGGCGGAATGGGCTTTTTCGAGTGTATTGAAGATAAAAAAGCAGCTTTTTTATTGTTTGATACTTGCCAATCTTGGTTAGCATCAAAAGGTATGGAGGCAATGGATGGACCAATTAACTTTGGCGAACGTGATGCTTTTTGGGGTTTAATGACCAAAGGTTGGCAATACGAGCCAACTTACAAAATGGCTTGGACGAAAGAGTATTACATTCCATTTTTTGAAAATTATGGTTTTAAGGATTATTTCCAACAATATGTGTACGTTTCGCCAATTAGAGCGGCTTCCGTGGCGGATACTGTGGAGGACAAAGCCCGTAAAGTTTACGCCAATCCCGACTATGATTTTAGACACATTGAAAAACGTAAATTAGAAAAATACGGGGAAGATTTCAGAACGGTTTTTAATGAAGGTTGGGCAAAATTTCCTGGGGTAAAAGCCATGAGTTCGGAACAGGCTCAGAGTTTAGTGAAAACGATGAAACCTATCATTGACGAGCAATTGACGTGGTTTGCCTACGCAGGCGAGCGTCCGATTGCCTTTTTTATCGTCATTCCAGATATCAATCAGATTGTCAAGCACTTGAATGGTAAATTTGGTTGGTATGAAAAAG
Organism: Cytophagales bacterium; assembly: GCA_013298805.1. Classification (GTDB taxonomy): domain Bacteria; phylum Bacteroidota; class Bacteroidia; order Cytophagales; family Spirosomataceae; genus Arcicella. Next base: position 1,956 of record JAAFIU010000139.1, read on the forward strand.
CTAAATTCGCTCTTTTACTTATGCGTGGCGTAGTAACTCGTACTTGCGGAATGATTTTTGGCGTAGTTCCAGATTTCCAAGGAAAAGGTATTGAGTCGGCAATTGCTTTGCGTTTCCGTCAGGCTGGACGAGACAATCCACATTATCAATACGAGACAATCGACATGAACTGGGTGGGCGATTTTAACCCTAAAATGAACCGTTTTGTGTCGCAATTGGGTACAAGTCGTGATAAAGAATATATCACTTACCGTTTCCTTTTTGACAGAACGAAGGAATTTAAACGTTGTCCAAGAGTAGGTTAATTTTCTAATAACATTATTTTCGATTAGCCAAATTTAAACACTACACCATTAAATTTGGCTAATCGAATGCAATCCATTGCATTTAGGCTTTTTCTTCCGAAATTTAAGTTTCATCACAAATCAAACTTAACACATGAAGGAACTCTCCCTAAAAGCTCTTCTTTTAGCGACTTTATTGCTGAGCCACACAGCAATAACAAATGCTCAAAAACTCAAAACAGATTTATTTAAAAACATGAAAGCCCGTGCCATTGGGCCCGCTGCTATGTCTGGAAGAATTACGGCGATTGATGCCGTTGTTTCAAATCCTGATATTATTTACGCAGGAGCAGCCTCTGGTGGTATTTGGAAAACCGAAAATGGTGGGGCAACTTGGTCTTCTATTTTTGACGAAAATCCAATCCTAAACATCGGAGCAATTGCCATTCAACAATCGAATCCATCGGTAGTTTGGGTAGGTACGGGCGAAGGAAATCCACGTAACTCAGTCAATCTGGGTGCAGGAATTTTTAAATCTTTAGACGGTGGACGCTCTTGGAAGTCAATGGGTTTGGAGAAAACCAAAAACATTCACCGAATTATTATTGACCCAACTAATCCAAACATTGTTTATGCAGGAGTTATTGGAAACCCATTTGCTGACCATCCAGAAAGAGGTGTTTTCAAGACCATTGACGGCGGACAAACTTGGGAAAAAATTCTTTATACCAACGAGCGTTCGGGCGTGGGCGATATGGTTATGGACCCGAGCAATCCTAATAAATTATTAGTTGGAATGTGGGAACATCACCGTAATACCTATGATTTCAAATCGGGAGGAAAAGGCTCTGGATTTTATATGACTTTAGACGGTGGAAAAAATTGGACGAAACTTTCAAGCAAAATCAACGGTATTCCCGAAGGAGATTTAGGAAGAATTGGTATGGCCATTGCCAAATCCGAACCTAATCGTGTTTATGCCTTGATTGAATCCGCCAAAAATGCCTTGTATCGTTCTGATAATGGCGGTTTTAAATGGGAAAAAGTAAATGACGAAGATGCGGAAACCATCAAAGGAAACCGTCCTTTTTATTTTTGGGATTTAGCTGTTGACCCTAAAAATGAAAACCGAATTTATGGCGTATTCCAAATGATTTCGATGAGTGAAGATGCTGGAAAATCTTTCAAAACGATTGTTCCTTATGAGGGCGTTCACCCCGACCACCATGCTTTCTGGATTCACCCAGAAGACCCTTCTTTAATTATCAATGGAAATGACGGTGGCGTTGCGATTTCGAGAGATAGAGGTAGAAAATGGACATATTCCGAAAGTTTACCAATTGGTCAATTTTACCACATTAATGTTGATAATGATGTACCGTACAATGTTTACGGCGGTTTGCAAGATAATGGTTCATGGCGTGGACCAGGTTATACTTGGCAAAATGGCGGAATCAGAAGTTGGCATTGGTTAATGATGGTTGGTGGCGACGGTTTTGACGTGGTGCCTGACCCAGACAATAGCAGATTTGGCTACGGAATGTCACAAGGCGGAAATTTAACAAGATACGACGTTGAAACGGGTGCAAATGTATTTATTCGTCCAACGGCTCCAGATTTGAAAACTCGTTTACGTTTCAACTGGAATGCGGCTTTGGCAATTGACCCGATTGACAAAAAGGCGATTTATTATGCTGCTCAATTTTTGTATAAATCAACGGATAAAGGTATGAATTGGGAAGTTATTTCTCCTGATTTGACGACCAATAATCCCATTCAACAAAAAGCAGCCGATGAAACTGGTGGATTGACGCTCGATGTAACTTCTGCCGAAAATCATAATACCATTTTATGTATTGCACCGTCGGCAGTGAAACAAGGCGTTATTTGGGTCGGAACAGACGATGGAAATATCCAAGTAACCCAAGACGGTGGCAAAACTTGGACGAATGTTTCTCCCAAAATTATTGGCTTACCAAAAGAAGCTTGGATTCCGCAAATTAAAGCTTCGACTTTCAATGCAGGTGAGGCTTTTGTGGTTGTGAATAATTATCGTCAGGGAGATATGAGTGCGTATATTTTCAGAACGAAAGATTTTGGACAAACTTGGACTCGTTTGGTTGATGATAAAAAAGTGACAGGATACGCTTTGGCAGTTCAGCAAGATGTAGTTGAGCCAAAATTACTTTTCGTAGGAACAGAACAAGGACTTTGGGTAAGTACAGACGATGGAGCAAATTTCGCTCAGTGGAAAAATGGTTTCCCGCCAGTTTCTACAATGGATTTGACTATTCAAGAAAGAGAAGCAGATTTAGTGGTAGCAACCTTCGGACGTTCGCTTTATGTTTTGGATAATATTCGCCCGCTCAGACAAGTTGCCGCTGACGGAAAGATTTTAGACCAAAAAATTGTCGCATTCGGACAGTCAGATGCGTACAAAGCAAATTACCGTGATGCAATGGGAGCAAGTTTTGCGGCTGATGCTAACTACGAAGGCGAAAACCGTAAAAAAGGAGCAAGATTAGCCTATTTCTATAATCCTCCGAAGAAAGATACGACTTCTGCGAAAAATGATATACAAAAGTTGTTAGAAAATAAAGTAACTAATATTGTTTCAAAAGGAAAAGGCAAACCAACAGAGGTTAAAAACACAGATATAACAGTTGTTAGTCAAAATATACCAAAGGACTCAACTAAAAAAGTAAACGTTAAATACGACACCGTTTATGTAAAAATTTATAATGCTCAAAACGAGTTGATTCGTACCCTTCAACACAAACCAGACTCAACAGGTTATCAAACAGTTGCATGGAATTTGACTGAAAAAGGTGTTCGTTTCCCAGGAACTCCCAAACCAAAGAAAAATGCCACAGAACCAAATGGAAATGAGGTTTATGCAGGAAAATATAAAGTGGTTTTCTCGGCAGGAGATGCCAAAGACTCAACTTTTATTGTGGTAAATGACGACCCACGTGTACCCATAGCCAAAGGAGTTGAAGAAGCCCAAAAAACTTTGTACAAACGTGCCGAAAAGTCAATTGTACAACTTACTGAAGCAACGGACAGATTAACCGAAGCGGAAGATATTGCCAAAATGATTCAGAGCCAATTGAAAGATAAAGAAGGGAAAGAGTTTGAGGATTTGTCTAAAAAGAGCAAAGCCATTCAAGATTCTATCAAAGCTAATAGAGAAATTATTACGGGTAAAAAGTTTGAAAAGCAAGGTTACGGACGACCATATCAAGTAACGGCTCAAGGAAAAATTTCGGAAGCAAGTCGCTATATTTTCTCAAAACAAATTTCACCGACTACCGCTGATATTCGTTTGGTGGAGGAATTAGAAACTTTGACAAAAGAAGCCATCGAAAAAGTCAATAAATTCTTTGCGAGTTCTTGGACAGACTACCGTAAAAAAGTAGAATCAACGCCCATGAAAACTTTTAAAGATTACCAACCAATTGGAGACGGGAAGTAGGAGTTTTTGTAGGTATTAGGGGTTGGTTTTTAGGTATTAGGGAATCTATGTCAATGTAAAACCCTTAGGAGAGTTGCAACTCTCCTAAGGGTTAATTCTACGAAAGGTCATGATTATTTGGTTTACTAACTCCTAAATCTCAACCCCTAACACCTAAGCCAAAACTCTTAAAAATCCTTAATAATATAAAATCTACCCAAATTCGCAGTAAATTTGAAGCATGAGATTTAGAATTATTTTACTTGTATTTACATTAACTGCTTGTGGTTCTGACGATAAGCCAAAGGATTTAATTACGGAGGATAAAATGGCAGTCATTTTATCGGACATTCACGTATTGGAGTCGCAGGTGAATGATATGCACCTCAGCAATAGCGATTCTTCACTATTGGTATATCAAAAATTGAAGGTAAAAACGTTGAAGAAATACAGCCTTGATACGGCAAATTTCAATAAAAGTTTACGGTATTACATTGCCAATCCAGCCTCTTTGAAGGATATTTATGTAGATGTAAAAAAACTTTTGGAAGAAAAGAAGAAGAAAATTCCAACGATTAAAGCAGGTCAATACAGTAGAAAACAACCTGCGGATACTACTAAAAGAGATTCGGCAAGATATAAATTGCCGTAACACAAACTTTAGTCTGTATGTATGGAATTTACATACAGACTAAAGTCTGTGTTACGCTCTCACCTGTTCAATAATTTTGATTTGTTCCAAAACCTCTTCTGGCTTGATAAATAATGTTGCACCATCAACAATTACATCGTGTAAGTTTTGGAATAATAATGACCAATTTCCAGTCAAAGTTTCAACCGTTCCTCTAATTCCTAAGCCATTTAGATCAGCATTTAAGATACCCATTTGAGAACTTGGTTCAAGGCCAAAACCTGCATCAGTTGGCTGTAAACCTGCTTTTAGGTGGTCTTCTTGAACATCAATTCCGTATTTTACGAATGAGCCTTTTGTGCCATGAATAATGTATCTTGGAGAATCTTCACGAACTAATAAACTCGACCTTAGCGCAACTTTTAATTTACCATAGTCCAAACGAATATCAAAAGCATCTTCGATGTCAGAACCTTGTCTTTGCGTAAAAGACTGTCCCCAAACACTTTGCGGTGAACCGAAAAGTACAATAGCTTGGTCGATGATATGAGCCCCTAAATCGTATAAAATTCCGTTGGCAGGACTTACCGTTTCTTTCCATTTTTTAGGATTCAAAACGGGTTTGAAGCGATTGAAATGAATTTCAAAATTCAAGATTTCGCCTAATAAACCATCTTCAATGATTTTCTTTACCGTCATAAAATCACTATCAAAACGGCGATTTTGAAAAATAGTCAATAGTTTTCCTGTTTTTTTTGCCAATGCAATGAGTTCTTCGGCTTCTTCGATTGTGGCGGTAAAGGGTTTTTCTACCAAGACATTTTTGCCAGCCAACAACGTTTTTTTAGCATACTCAAAATGCGTTGAATTGGGCGAACAAATACTTACCAAGTCGATAGAATCATCTGCCAAAACTTCGTCTAAACTTTTGGCAACATTGACATTGGGGAAATATTCCTTCGGATTTTGACTATTAGAAACAATCGTTTTAAGATTGAAATTTGGATTGGTTTCAAAAAAGGGAGCTTGTAAATATCTTCCCGATAAACCAAAACCAATAAGAGCGACGTTGAGCATGATTATTTTATTTTGTAACCCGATGTTGGACGGTACTCCGTTTCTGCATCGGAATATTATTCACTGTAAAAGTCGGCTGGAAGCCTTTTAATAGTAATAACTCGCAAGATGCGAGCTATTGGGTGGGTACATTTTTTCCTTTGAAAAAGTGTGCTACTACTACACTTTTCCAAAGGAAAAAGTGCAAATGGCTACTATTTGGTGAAAATTCTTTCGTTTTTGTTTAGTTTCAAGTCATCACAAATAATGTTATAGCAACACTTCTGATTAAGGTTGATTTATTGAAGATTTGCTTTCTCACAAGTGGATTGGAGAAATACCCGTCATGGTATAAAACGGCTTTATAATCCTTTTACCTTATTAAATAAGCTTTTTAATTCTAATATGTCCATATCTAAAATAGGTTCATACATAAAGGAATTAAGATGAATATTTTCTGGTGTCATAATGTTGACAGTCTCAATAATTTTTATTTCACTACTTTCAGCGATTTGTTTGAAAGCATCAAATAAAAGCCGTGTTTGATTTTTTGCCGATTCTACGCAATTCAGAAATTCAGTCGAATCTCCATTTGCATTTTTCCAAGAGTAAACATGAGTGTTGTTTTCTCTAATTTTGCTAATCATATATTTCTCAGCATACAGTCTTGTTGCTATTGCCAAAATTATTTTATTCTCCAGTTTATCATCAGAGTCAAGAATTTCATAGTTAGCTATTTCATAAATTAAATCTAATACGACCTTCTCTTCTGGAATTGATAGGTCAAAATTATCTTTTCCTATGTATTTATTAAAAATAGACTTCAAGTGCTTTATTGTAATTGTTTGTGAATGTCTTTTATAGTGTAAAACGTTAGTTAAAAGTAAGTAGTCGTTTTCAAATGTCAATTCGTTAATCTTATAGTCAACTCCGTATTCAATTACATTTCTTATAAACGGAATCAAAGATATTATATGTTTTTTGCAGTCTGAAATAGAATATTGTTTACCGCTTGTTAAGTTCTTTTTCCAAGCAATAAATGGGTTCTCTTGATAATGTTCGGGGCTTAATTTTATTTCATTTTCATTTTTAGATGCATGATATTTAAATTCTCTACCTAAATTTAACCTTGAACAAATTGTTCTATAAAAGTCAAAATTGTGCGACAGTATTATGATATAAAAATTGTCATTTTTAGAAATGTCATTTAAATACTCAATTATTGCATACTTATTTTTGTAGTCAAAAGAATCTGCAATATCATCTATAATAAATAGAGTTTTTGTATTCTCATTTTTTCTTTTTTCAATATCAAAAATTATGTTCAATAAATATAAGGCTCTTTTTTCGCCTTGACTTAATGTATTCTTTGATTCTAAGTCGTCACGGCTGAGTGTCACGAAGTCTTCATCTGTACACTCGTTTTTATCTATTTTGGAACAAAACCGAAAGACTACCTTCGGTAAATTTTCTCCAATTATAGAGCTATTAATATTATCTATTTCCATTTTAAAAGGTAATGAAAACCTATCATTGAAAATACGAATAGCTTCCTGCCATTTAGTTTGTTGAATATCAATATTATCAATTTCTTGTTTTAATAGTTTATAATTTTCTATTAAATTTTCTAATATCAACTTATTTTTTCTAAAATATGAATTCCAAATTTTACGTCTTAAGTTTACTAACTTAGATAGTTTTAAATCTTCAACTAATACAATATTTGATTCAAGTATATCTCTTAGTTTAGAGCCTTTTGCATCGGACAAACTTTTTTCAATTGCTTTGAATTCATTACTTTCTTGTAATTTGGTTTCAACTTCTTTAAGTTTCATCTCAAGACTTTCTTGATCTTTAAAACTTTTACTACCAAAAAGTTTTAACTGATTGTTTTTTACAAAAAAGCTGTTTTCTTTTAAACCTTTATTTATATTTTTTAATTTAGGTAAAGAGAATTGTCCTTTTTCAAAGAATTTATATTTTTTGTAAACTTTTTCAGATTCACTCAAATAGTTTAAAATTTTAGTTTGAAATTCAGGACTCTCAATTTTTTTCAAAGCATTTGGATCAAAAATATCGGTGTAAGTGATATTCTCTAAGTATTCATCATTTGAATTGAAATTATTAAATGCTTCAAGATTTTGTAAGAAGCTGCTATTTGGTAAATTGAAATCTTTTATAATTTGATTTTCTAATTCAAAAACTTTTCTTCCTGAAGTAACTTTTGAAATCTTTAATCCAGAGGTCTCTTCTAATTTCTTTAATAAGTCTATTTTTAATGATAAAACTGTTTCTAACTTTTCTTTTACGTCATTATTTACCAATAGTGAAGATATACTTGATGATTCGTATTGACTTTCAAATGAATTTATTACGAAAATTTCTTCTCCTTTAATTAGATAATCGTCGTCAATTTTTATCGTTGAATTAACAGGGGTGTTTTCAAAAATTAAGTCTTTAATTTCTATTTCTTTACCATCTTGAATCTTTTTGAAAACTTTCGAAAAGGACGTTTTCATCAATCCATTTTTGGCATAAATAGCATTAACCTTATTATTACTTTCAAATAATAAGGTTGCAGTTAGACTGTTAATTCCAAAGCAATTTTCAAAGTGTATATCTATTTTATTCATTTAAGGTGATTTTTATTAGTAGTTTGATTAGCTCGTACGGATTTATTTCTAAGTAGAACGAAAATGATTTTACGATTGTATCGCAAAATATTATCTACACCAATACCGAAAATAAATCGGGTTGTTCGTTAAGTTCTTGATAAACAATATTTTCTGCTTTCATTCTATCGATGAGGGCAGCGTAATCTTCTCGGGTTTTTAGTTCTATTCCTAATAAAACGGGCCCTGATTCTCTACTGGTTTTCTTCTGATATTCAAAGAAAGTAATGTCGTCGTCTGGTCCTAAAACGTTATTCAAAAAGTTGCGTAATGCTCCTGCACGTTGCGGAAAACGCACCATGAAATAATGTTTTAATCCTTCGTAAAGTAAAGAACGTTCTTTAATTTCTTCGGTGCGAGTGATGTCATTATTACCTCCAGAAACCAAGCAAACCACATTTTTACCTTTGATTTGCTCCTTCATAAAATCTAAAGCCGCAATGGTCAAAGCTCCTGCGGGTTCGGCTACGATGGCTGATTCATTGTATAATTCCAAAATGGTGGTACAAACTTTTCCTTCGGGAACAATAATGATGTCGTCTAAATTCTTCTGACATATTGCAAAAGGAATTTCTCCTACTTTTCCTACTGCCGCACCGTCCACAAATTTGTCAATTTTCTCTAAACTCACCACGTGACCTGCGTCGATACTCGCTTTCATAGATGCCGCCCCCGCAGGTTCAACGCCAATGATTTTGGTATGTGGAGACAGTTGTTTGAAAACTGTTGAAATACCCGCCGAAACGCCTCCACCACCAATGGCGAGAATTATATAGTCAATTTTGAAGTTGGCATCTCTGAAAATCTCCAGTCCGACGGTAGCTTGTCCCGTAATGACATCAATATCATCAAATGCCGACACGAAAGTAGCGTGGTGTTCTTCGCAATATTGTTTGGCAGCTTTGGCGGCATCGTCGTAAGTATCGCCCACCATCATCACTTCAATATCATCCCGACCAAACATTTTGACTTGCTTGATTTTCTGATTTGGCGTGGTGGTAGGCATAAAAATTGCTCCTTTTACGCCCATTTTATGACAAGCATACGCCAATCCTTGGGCGTGATTTCCCGCCGAGGCACAGACTACGCCTTTATCTAATTCTGCCTTAGAAAGTCTTGCCATTTTGTTGTACGCACCTCTGATTTTGTAGGAACGGACAATTTGTAAATCTTCTCTTTTCAAGAAAATATTTGCCTCATAACGCTCCGAAAGGATTAAATTTTCCATCAAAGGCGTGTGTACGGCTATTCCACGCAGTTTTTCGGCAGCTTCGTAGA
>JAAFIU010000349.1 GCA_013298805.1 Cytophagales bacterium
CAAAATTAAAATACGGACTTTTAAATGCTTCAGTATCTGCTTTCCAACGCTCAAATAGGTCACTAATCACAAACATATTGACTTGAGCAACATTACTCAATTTCAATATTTGCTGACCATTAATGGTGGCAGTTCTATTAAAAAAATCATCACATACTTTGGTAGCGTACTGATGTCCGTAGCTTTCTATTGCCGACAAATCTAACTTCATGCTTTCTTATAAAGTTTTAATTTTATTGAAATGGAGTGGGGCGAATCTTAAAGAATGAATAAGTTGGTGATAAATTAGTCTTTGTGTGTTCTTTTTATCTCTCTATTCAGTGATTTAGGATTTGTTGACCGATACTTTTCCAAAATTACATTAATCCTTTCAGTAGAACGCAAAAACTAAACCAAAGATTTTGAAAGAAGGAAAAGAAATATAATTTAGGTATTAAATTATAGCGTGATAGGCTAAAATAGACGGTACACATTCGATAAATTTCAATAAAAAATCCCGAAGAGTTTAATGTCTTCGGGATTTTTTATTTAGCTTGGTGGCTCTAAACATTAGAACAACTATCTTATTTATAGAAAACTGGCTGATTTGATAAGCTATATCCTAAATTATAACCTTAACTAATATCTAATTTCTCACAAGCCTTCATCGCTGCGGTTTGTTCTGCTTTTTTCTTAGAATAACCTTGTCCGACAGAGAATGCTTCTTCTGCCACAAAAATAGTAGCGGTAAATTCTTTATTATGTTTTGAGCCTTCTTCCACAATATCAAAGCGAATTGGTTTTCCTTCACGCTGAGCCCATTCAATAATGAGTGATTTGAAGTTGGGATTGTTTGATACAACTGTTTCAATATCAAAATGCTGTGTTAGTATTTTTTTGATAATGAACGAACGGGTAAATCTAAAACCTTTGTCTAAATAAATAGCTCCGATGAGAGCCTCAAAAGCATCTCCGTACATTGATGTACGAGTAAGGACGGTTTTGCGGTTTCCATCGTATTCTACTAACTTATCAATGCCCATTTTGCGAGCTACGACATTTAATGATTCACGGCTTACCATTCTCGAACGAATTTCAGTTAAAAAACCTTCGTCTTTAAACGGAAATTTTTTAAATAAATATTCGGCTGTAATCATTCCCAAAACTGAATCTCCCAAAAATTCCAGTCGCTCATTAGATTCCCGATAACTTTTAGAAACTGTTTCTTTAGAAACCGAGGCGTGCATAAAAGCCAAACGATACAATGTCAAATTAGACGGATTTTCGCCTATGATATGTTCGATGGCATTTTTCAGCTTTTTGTCCTTGGGGTCGCTGGAAAAAAAATCAAGAATGGGTGAAAGCATTGTGTTCAGTTACCAGTTGTCAGTAAACAGTTATTCGTAGAATATTTATCGTCAGCTATAAGTTTTAAATCACATTTAATAACTTATTTTATTATTTACTGATAACTGTTTACTGTACTCTGTTTTTATATTTTCTTAAAAATTACGGTTGCGTTGTGACCTCCAAAACCAAATCCATTACTTAAAGCAACGTTGATTTCACGTTCTTGGGCAGTATTGAGGGTTAAATTTAATTTATTATCTACCTCTGGGTCTTCTGTGAAATGGTTAATTGTTGGAGGAACTAAATTGTGTTGCATTGCTAAAATACAAGCTACTGCTTCTACTGCTCCAGCACCTCCCAAAAGGTGGCCAGTCATAGATTTAGTTGAGCTAATATTCATTTTGTAAGCATGGTCGCCAAAACAATCAACAATTGCCTTTAATTCTTGTGGGTCGCCTAAAGGAGTTGAAGTGCCGTGAGTGTTGATATAATCTACTTCCTCAGGCTTGATGCCAGCATCGTCTAAAGCATCTCGCATCGACAATAACGCTCCGTAGCCATCTGGGTGTGGTGCTGTGATATGATACGCATCAGAAGAGAATCCACCACCGATTAACTCAGCGTAGATTTTTGCTCCACGAGCAATCGCATGGTCATAATCTTCTAAAATCAATGCACCCGCTCCTTCACCAACCACAAAACCATCACGGTCTTTGTCGTAAGGACGAGAAGCCGTTTTAGGGTCATCGTTGCGTTCAGACATGGCACGCATGGCAGTAAATCCACCAACGCTGGCAATAGTAACAGCAGCTTCAGAACCACCCGTTACGCAGATATTAATTCTACCCAAACGGATATAATTAAATGCGTCGATAATGGCATTATTTGCTGATGAACACGCTGAAACAGTAACATAATTTGGCCCACGGAATCCATGACGAATCGAGATATTTCCCGAAGCTGAATCCGCAATCATTTTTGGAATAAAGAAAGGATTGATTTTAGGAGTACCATCACCTTTTCCGAAATAAATCATTTCGTCTTCAAAGGTTTTTAGTCCGCCAATACCCGAACCCCAAATTACTCCAACTTTATTTTTGTCAATTTTTTCAAGGTCAAGACCTGAATCAATAATGGCTTCATCAGAGGCAACAATACCAAACTGAGTGAACATATCCATTTTACGGGCATCCTGACGAGGAATAAATTTTGTTATGTCAAAGTTCTTTAACTCACAAGCAATGCGTGTACGGAATTTTTCAGCATCAAATCTTGTAATATGGTCGCAACCACTTACGCCATTTTTTAATCCTTCCCAGTATTCTGGGACGTTATTTCCGATAGGAGTCAATGCTCCGATACCCGTAACAACTACTCTTTTAAAACTTTTCATGCTTTTAGCAAATCTCGGTTGTATGAAAATCAATGATTTTTCAAATTTGGACAATTTAATTTGAAAATCAATAAAAATGTGCTAATCTGTCATAAAATTATAGTCTATGAAGAACCCATAATTTTATTTTCAAATTAGCACATAAAGAAGTTTCAATTACTTGGCGTTTTCTTCAAGATATGTGATTGCCTGTCCAACTGTTTGGATATTTTCAGCTTGATCATCTGGAATAGATACGTTAAATTCTTTTTCAAATTCCATGATTAACTCTACTGTATCCAAAGAGTCTGCACCCAAGTCATTTGTGAATGAAGCCTCTGGAGTAACTTCTGCTGCGTCAACGCCTAATTTCTCGACGATAATGCCTTTTACTTTTTCTGCAATGTCTGCCATTTTAAGAACGAATTTTGGTTAGAAAAACGGTGCAAAGATGATGATAAAAATTAGATTATCAAACTATTTTTTACAACCGTATTACTATGAAAAGATTTATTTTAATTTTTCTACAAATATTACTAAAAACAAAGTGATGCAGCACCTAAAAGTCCAGCATCGTTGCCTAATGTTGCCCTTTTAATGGTCAATCCGTCAGCGTGATATTTAGTAAGCCATTTACTGAACATTTTGTTCATTGATGGAAGTATGTAATCAAATGAAGCCGATAAGCCACCACCCACTAAAATTAGGTTGATGTCCAAAATTGCAATCAAATGACAAAGACTTTCACCCAATAATTCACCAACTCTTTCAAAAACTTGAAGTGCTAATACGTCACCTTCGCCAGCAGCAGCCACTAATCCAGTAGTGCTAATGGTTTCATCGTCAGGTAGTTGAGTATCCCCTGTAAAACTTTTACGCATTGAGTTTGCCATTGCTAAAAGCTCATTTTTACCAATATTTCTCTCTAATACTTTTCCGTTGGCAGATGGCGTATGTCCAGGTTCCATAGCGTTTCCACGTCCACCTGTAAATACTTTTTTATTAATAATTGCCGCTCCACCAACACCTGTACCCAAGGTGATAAAGATATAACTTTCGTCGATACGCTCTTCTCCGAAATAAAATTCACCTAACGCCGCAGCATTTGCATCATTTTCTAAGAAGAAATCAACGGTTGGAAAACGTTTTTTTAGAATATCAACTAATGGAACATTATTCAATTCTGGAATAGCCGTAATTTCGATTGGCGTGGTACGAGACAAATCAATCATTCCTGGTAAGCCAATTCCAACTTTATTAATGTGTTTATTATCAATAAGTTGCAGTGCAATTGCTTCGCCAAGGCGTTCCTCGAAGTGACCTGATTTTCTCCAACTTACGCTGTCGTGGCTATAAAAATTAGAGAGATGTCCTGTCTCAGCATTTACAATGCCCATTTTGACGTTTGTTCCGCCAATATCAATACCTAAATACTCGATTGCCGCCATTAATTCAGAAAATAGTTAAT
>JAAFIU010000052.1 GCA_013298805.1 Cytophagales bacterium
GTAACAGCCACAAATTTTTTGGGACAGCCACTGATGTCTGTATAGTTTATCACAATATTTATACAAAATATCGTGTTGGTTTGTCCCAAAAATTTCAATAATCAAATTATCCTAATAAAGTTTAATATGAATAATTATATTGATGAATTTAACGATGTAATGGATTCTGTTCGTCGAATGAACAAAGAATTTACTTTACAATTAGAAAAAGAAGCTCTATTTTTAGAAACTTTACTGTTGTTGCTCATTATTAAAATTTTCAGAATGACTATTGAGTCCGAAAAAGAATATGTAGCCTCCACCCGTGAACTGGCGTACTACAAAGAATTTATGAAGATGGTAAAAAAAATAGTCCCAACCAACAGAAGTATTGATGATTTTACCAAAGATTTAGGCATTAGCAAAACACACCTCAACCGAGTTTGTCAGGCCATTGCAGGCGAATCCACGAAGCAGGTTATCAGCAAATATCTCATCAACGAATCTATGGTTTTGATGACCCATACCGATATGACTATCTCTGAAATTGCTTATCAATTAGAGTTTAAGGACGTTAGTTATTTCTGCCGATTTTATAAAAAGCAAACAGGTTTTTCACCCGCTAAATTCAGAGAAAAAAATCAACATTTAGAGCCAAATCAACACGTTGTTTCGCTCAATTATTAGAAGAATCATCCCTAAAACATAAAAACTGACCAACATCAAAAATATGACTTACGAAAATTTACAGGCAAAATTCAAAAATCTCATCGACAATAGTCCAATGAGTTCATTCCAAATAATTATCGTAGCAATGTGCTTCATTCTCAATATGAATGACGGTATTGATGTTTTGGTAGTATCATTTTCAGGCTCGGAAATCACCAAAGAATGGGGGCTTTCAAAAACAGAATTAGGCTATATTTTCAGTGCAGGTTTAGCAGGAATGACCCTCGGAGCATTTTTCTTAGCTCCATTAGCCGATAAATTAGGGCGACGAAAAATATTCATCGTGGCACTAACATTAATAACCACTGGAATGCTATTGGTTTCAATCTGTAATAGTTATGCCCTTTTACTAATACTTAGGTTGATTACGGGCTTGGGCATCGGCGGTATTTTGCCAACGATGGCAGCAACGGCTTCGGAGTTTTCAAACAATAAAAACCGTGATTTTAATGTTGGTTTAGTACAGGCTGGTTGGCCCGTTGGAGCAATTTTTACAGGTTTTTTCTGTGCTTATGCCATTCCTGAATTTGGCTGGCGTTATGCCTTTCTTTTTGCGGGCGGTATTTCGTTTTTAATGCTCATAGGGGTATTGATTTATATGACAGATTCTCTTGATTTTTTGGGTAAACAACAACCCAATAATGCCCAACAACGTGTCAATATATTATTAGAAAAAATGGGACATGACGGCATTGAAACATTACCAGCAAAACCGCTTGAATCCTCTAAAAAACCAATTTCTGTTTTATTTTCCCCTGAATATTTAAACGCCACCTTAAAGCTCTGGACAGCCGTTTTCTTCGGTTTTTTAACGCTTTATACCTTAATGAGTTGGGTGCCAAATATTGCTAAAGATGCAGGTTTACCTTTTGAAATGGCAACTTACGTGGGTATTGCCCTTAATATGGGTGCTGCCATCGGAACGGCTACCTTGGGATTGGTAGCAGGAAAATTTGGCTTGAAAAAAACCGTGTTGGGCTTTATGATTTGTGCCTTTTGGGTGATGTTGGTTTATGGAAATATCACGTTGACGACTGCCTTAATTTTCGTAATGATTTTCTTGATTGGAATGTTTGTACAAGGGGGCTTTAATGGAATGTACCCAACCATGTCGAGGGTTTATGATACTGAGATTAGAACTACGGGCGTAGGTTTTTCAATTGGCATTGGTCGATTTGGGGCGATTATAGGGCCAACACTATTTGGGGCATTATCAGATGCGGACATTAGTACGGCAACGTTATTTAGCCTTTTCTCAATTCCATTATTGATTACTGGAATTTGTGTTTATACTTTAAAATCTAAAAATGTGAGTTGATTTTGGTAGTATTAAGTATTGAGTCCTAAGTATCAAGAATATGCTTACAAATTCTTAATACTTAGGACTTGACACTTAGGACTTTTCTCATTTCAAACCTAACATTTTAATTGCATTCTCTTTCAAAATCAGCGGTTTAACTTCATCTTTAAACCCTGCTTCTTCAAAATCCTTCATCCATCTTTCGGGAGTAATCAACGGAAAATCTGTCCCAAATAACATCCTGTTTTTCAGCATGGCATTGGCGTACTGAATCAATTGTTTCGGAAAATACTTGGGCGACCATCCACTTAAATCAATATACACATTTGGTTTGTGCATGGCTACTGAAAGGGCTTCATCTTGCCAAGGCCAACTTGGGTGAGCAATAATGATTGGGCAATCTGGAAAATCAATCGCCACATCATCTAAGTGCATCGGGTTTGAGTATTCCAAACGCAAACCACCTCCACCACGCACACCAGAGCCAAAGCCCGAATGTCCCGAATGAAAAAGCATCGGTAATTTATACTCCGCAATGACTTCGTAAAGATGATACGCCATTTTGTCGTAAGGATAAAAACCTTGTACCGTTGGGTGAAATTTGAAACCTTTTACCCCATAGTTTTCGATTAAATCACGGGCTTCTCTCGCTCCCATTCGTCCTTTGTGTGGGTCAATACTCGCAAAAGCAATCATCACATCATCGTTTTTCAAAGCACATTCAGCCACTTCAATATTCGGAATCCGTTTTTTGCCGACTTCATGTTCAGAATCTATCGTAAACATTACCAAAGCCATGTTTATATCCCGATAAAAATCAGCGGTTTCTTGCATCGTCGGGCGTTTATCCGACTTAAAATATTTAGCAAAAGCCACATCAAACTCCGACCGATAGTCATCATGTGGCTGACAACACGAAACTTCTGCGTGCGTATGTACGTCTATGGCGGTTATTTTTTCAATATTAATCATAATTTTCAATTATTTTATTCTACAAATCCAGCTTTTGCTTTTACCCCTGTTTTTACCCAATTTCTCAATTCATCAAATGCAATATCAGTTTGTTTCGGTGTAAAATTACAATGTCCTTGTCCGTTTGTATATTTCACGGTAAAATATTGGTCTTTTGCTTGTTGACGAACCATATTTTCAAAATTTGTTACGCCATAAGTTGGTGGAATTAATTGGTCGTAAATGGTGTGCATCAACACAACGGGTTTATTAATATTTCCTGTACGTTCATATTTACCAAAAAGGATTTTTGCATCAACCGTTGCAGGTAAGCGTTCTGCTTTTTTGTTTACTTCCAAATCGTTCGGGAAACCTGAATAAAGCGTATTTGTATTGTCGAAAGGATTTCCTTTTGCCTTTTGTGCAATATCTCTCAATACATTTTCATTGAAAAATAAGGACATAGGCAAATCCTCAATTTTCAAGTCAAAACGTTTTGCAAATGCCAAAGCAAGCAATGAATCTTTAGCAAAAATTGCGGCTTTAATTTCCTTCGCTCTCGAAAACATTTTCCTTGAATCTTGAGCTTGGTAAGGCTTACTAAGGTCAAAAATGTCTTTCAGTGACGTAACTACATTTGGAAATAATCCGTTGAAAGTGGCATAAATATCATATTCTTTTCGACATTGTAAATACGGACGACTCGAAAACGGACATAAGGGTAAAGCTCCATGATAATTGCCTCCATAATTTTCAATGGTAGCCAATGAAATTCCTCCTCCCATCGAATGTCCAACCATGAAAGTAGAATCTGGTTTTCCGTATTTTCCAACAAAATATTGACGTAATGCCTCGGTATCATCAACACCTTGTGGCAAAGCAAAACCTTGATATTGATAGTCGGAGGCAGCAACGGCAAACCCTCTATCTAAAAATGTGGACATCCTTTTGATAAAATCTGGATTTTTGCTTTGGCGTGGACTACCCATGAATTCGTATCCGTGAGCGTACATTACCAATTTCCCTTTCCAATTTTCGGGAAAAAGAATACGATAATTTGCTCCATTGATTGCTCCTGTATCAATTTTAGAGATATTTTGAGCAAAAGTTGTTGTGGCAAACAACAGAAGAATCAATAGTTTTTTCATGTAATTATTTTAGAATTGCATTCATCTTTTCAAATAAAATCCGTCAGATCTGCGTTACGAAGTATCTGTCTCATCTGCGTGCCAAAGCCTACGCCTCGCCCCAAACTTTAATAGCCGTATTTACTACCAATTCCATTTTACGCCATTGGTCATCGTGCGACATATCGTTGCCGTGGTGCGTACTCGAAAATCCACATTGCGGACTTACACACATATTTTCCAAAGGCATATATTTAGCGGCTTCGTCAATGCGTTTGCATAAATCGTCGATATTTTCTAACTCCTTCACTTTAGATGAAATAATCCCTAAAACCACTCTTTTGTTGTTGGGTACAAAACGCAATGGAGCAAAATCCCCCGAACGTTCGTCGTCGTATTCTAAGAAATAACCATCTACATTGATTGAATTGAAAAGGATTTCGGCAACGGGTTCGTAACCGCCTTCGGCAAACCATGTACTGCGATAATTACCACGACAAAGGTGAATACCAACGGTCAAATCTTTCGGGCGACCATCAATTACCGAGTTAATCAACGCTGCATACGTTTTTGGTAATTCGTTCGGGTCTTCGCCACGCTCAACGGCAGCAGCACGCATTTTTGGGTCGCAGAGATACGCCAAATTGGTATCGTCCAATTGCAAATAACGTAATCCTGATTGATACAAACGGTCAATTTCTTGCTTATAGGCATTGGATAAATCGTGGAAAAATTCGTCCATATCAGGATACGAATTAATGTCAATCGACTTTCTTCCACCTCTAAAATGCACCATCGTTGGCGACGGAATTGAAACCTTTGGCGTTTGGGTTGTTACCGATTTAAGAAATTCAAAATCAGCCACTTGAATATTTTTTACGTGAGCTAATTTGCCCGTTACCGTTAATTTTGGCGGTGTAAAACCGTCTTCAGCCACCTTGGCATTTGGATTTGCATCAATCCCCCCAGTTACCGTAACGCCCGCTAATTCTTTCAAAAAATCAAGGTGAAAATAATCACGGCGAAATTCTCCATCGGTGATAGATTTCATTCCCGTTGATTCTAATTTTTTCACGGTTTCGGCAATGCCAATATTTTCAATTTCACGTAATTCTTCGGCTGAAATCAAGCCATTTTTCCATTTCAAACGGTTTTCTTTTACTTCAGTAGTTCTTAATAAACTGCCAACATGGTCGGCACGGAATGGGAGTTTCATGTCTATGTAATTATGAGTGATAAATTATGAATGAGTTTTGTTTGGATAGTTTTACACATTTTATTGTGGATGTTAAAAATGACTCGTAAGGTTATTAAATCCTATTTTGCACCCATTCTTATTGCTCCGTCCAGACGAATCACTTCGCCATTAAGCATCTGATTTTCAATAATATGTTTCACTAAAGAAGCATATTCCGACGGGCGACCCAAACGGGGCGGAAATGGCACTTGTTTACCCAAAGAATCCTGAGCGTCTTGTGGTAATGATGCCAAAAGCGGTGTTTCAAAAATTCCTGGGGCGATGGTCATTACTCTAATGCCCATTCTTGCTAATTCTCGGGCAATGGGCAAAGTCATGGCAACAATTCCACCCTTTGAAGCTGAATAAGCCGCTTGTCCAATTTGTCCATCAAAAGCCGCTACCGATGCCGTATTGATAATTACGCCACGCTCGCCATCGTCATTTGGCTCGTTACTTTGCATAACATTTGTCGCTAAACGAATGACGTTAAAAGTGCCAACAAGATTGATATTAACAACTTTTATAAAGAAATCTAAAGAATGTGGCCCATTTTTTCCGACTACTCTTTGGGCTGGACCAATGCCCGCACAATTGGCAACGCCATGTAATCCGCCGAAAGTTTTCACCGCCAAATCAATGGCATTTTGTACTTGTTCTTCGTTGGCTACGTCAGTTTTTACAAATTTGGCTTTTGCCCCCAAATCTGTTTCTGACTTTTCTCCTGCTTCTGAATTTATATCTAACAAAACAGCGTTTCCACCATTTTCAATAATCATTTTAGCAGTGGCAAATCCTAAACCTGATGCACCGCCTGTGATGATGAATGTTTTATTTTCGATTGTCATTTTGTATTTTTTATTATGGTCACGAAGGCACAGCGAATCTAAGAAATGAGAATTTTTAGATTTTTAAATTAGCTAAATTTAAAAAGTTAGCTAATCTGAGCTAATTACCTAAATAGTCGAATACATTTCTTCTACCAATGCCGCACGGTGCTTTAAAACTGCTCGCTGATTCAATGAGCCTTTATCGGTAATTTCTCCTAAATCAATGGACGGCGGTTCAATCGCAATGACTGCTTTGGCTACTTTACTGGCACTTCCTGTGGCAGTTTCGCCTAATTTTATCAGTAATTGGTCAATGTATTTTTGCACGCCTTCATGTTGAAAAGCCTCTTTATTAGAAGTTTCAGCAGATAAATCTGCTAATTTCCGACAAGCATCTGGATTTAAAAACAGTATTGCTCCAATATATTCACGGTCGAGTCCCGCAATAACAACATCTTGCACAATGGGCGAACCAGCTGATAAAACCTTAGCTTTCAAGATACCAACATTTACCCAAGTTCCCGTCGAAAGTTTGAAATCTTCGGCAATTCTTCCATCAAAAACTAAACCTTTATTGGGGTTATTTTCATCCAAAAACTTCACGGCATCGCCCGTTTTATAGAAACCTTCTTCATCAAAAGCCTGAGCCGTAGCTTCTGGATTTCGCCAATAACCTTTTGTGACGTTGGGGGCATGATAACGAGCTTCTAATTTATCGCCATCTGGTACTAATTTCACTTTCATACCAGCAACAGGCACGCCCAAAAGTCCCGAAAAACTACCTTCCCAAGCCGCAAACATGGCAGAAGGGCCTGATTCGGTACAACCCAAACCCGTAATAATTGGCACTTTTTTTCCCGTCATTTCTACCGATAATTCTTCCAAACGATTCCAAATTGGTTGAGCCAAACTTGCTCCTGCGTAAAAAAAGAAACGTAGATTTTTGAAGAATGTTTCCCGTAACTGAACGTCATTTTCCAAATATGGAATTAACATTTCAAAACCTTTTGGAACGTTAAAATAAGCCGTTGGTGAAATTTCACGGAGATTTTGAACCGTTTTCTCAATGCCTTTTTGCGTTGGTTTTCCGTCATCAATAAAGAGCGAACCGCCGTTATAAAGTGCCAAACCAAAATTATGATTTCCACCAAAAGTGTGATTCCAAGGCAACCAATCCACAAAAACGGGCGGTTCAGTTTGCATAAACGCAAAGGTTTGTGAAATCTGTTGCAAATTCGCAGACCACATTCCATGCGTATTGATAACGCCTTTTGGCAAACCCGTCGAACCCGAAGTAAACAAGATTTTTGCAACGGTATCGGCATTGACTTTTTCGTGAACTTGTTTTACTTTTTCAGTCGCTTCCAGTTTTAATAATTCCGAAAAGTCAAGCTGTTGCGTATTCGTTACCGTCACAATTGCTGCTTCTGGAAACATCGTTTTTGCTAAGTTTAAGGCTTTTTCATAGACCTTGCCGTCTTGAGCAAAAATTAGTTTAGGAGTCATTAATTCCAGACAATGCTTTAATTTTCCAAAGTCATTTGAAACCAAAGAATACGGTGGAGAAATTGGCGTATAAGGAATCCCAACATGAGCCGAAGCTAATGCTAAAAGTGCGTGTTCAAGACTATTTTCTGATAAAATAACGATGGTTTGGTCTTCGGTAAAATCTTGATTTATAAGATATTGAGCTATATTTTCAACCTGACGAAGCGTTTCCGAGTACGATAGTTCTTGCCAATTTCCTGCCGAGTTTCTACGAGCAATAAATATTTTATCAGGCGTTTTTTCAGCCCAAAATTTTAATTTTTCTGTTATTTTTTCTGGAAAATCAGCCAATGGTTGTTCTAAACTAAATAAAATAGAACCATCAGGATTTATCGTTTTTATCGTTTCAGTAGGTCCGAAATTCATTTTTGAAAACTGTTTAATGATACGTTTTGAATGATGAGTTAGGAGTGATAAATTATGAATTAAGATTGAACGAAGGATTTATGGGATGTGAATAGCCGTTTTTATTCATAACTCATCATTTATAATTCATCACTCTCCTCATTCTCCCACTTTCTTGGCTCTTCCTTCCAAAAAATCCTTCAATCTTTGTTGAGCTTCGGGCGATGTTGAGGCTATTGAAGCCATTAAAGATTCCATCAAAAGTCCTTCCGATTGCCCTGAATCAACAATTCTTGGCAATACGTGCATCAAAGCGTAATTAGTCATTCCTGCATTTTGAGCTATTTTTTTAGCCAGTTCAATTCCTTTTTCTAAGCCACTCCCTTCTGATACTAAATACTGAGAAAGTCCCATCAAAACGCCTTCTTCGGCAGTAATTACTCGACCCGTCAGCATCATATCCGTCATGCGAGCCATACCTATTAATTTGGGCAAACGAACCGAAGCCCCACCACCCACAAAAATGCCTCTTTGTCCTTCGGGCAAGGCATAAAAAGTTGTTTGCTCTGCCACTCGGATATGGCAAGCCGAAGCAATTTCTAAACCTCCGCCTACGCACGCACCATGTATCACTGCCACTACGGGAACAGTTCCAAATTGTACCTTTTCCAAAGCCCTATGCCACATTCTGGAATGATGCAAGCCCTCCACTATATTTCGCTCTTTCAATTCAGAAAGGTCAAGTCCTGCACTAAAATGTTTACCTTCTCCGTAAATAATGGCACATTTTACGTCTTTCGGAATATTTGAAAATATCGTTTCAATGCCCAAAATGAGTTCGTCATTAATGGCATTTCGTTTTTCGGGGCGATTTATTTTTACGAAAAGAATTTCGTCTTTTTCTTCAACTGTTAAAGATTGAGGTATATTCATTATAAGATTTTCAATGTTTATTTTTCGATGTGTGATGCTCGTATTTCGATGTTCGATGTTTGGAGTTTGATGCTTGTTGCTCGTATTTCGATTCTGGATGTTTGGAATTCGATGTTTGGAAAATTCGAACATCGAATTACAAACATCAAACATCGAAAACTTATTTATTTTCAATTGCCATACGATAGGGTTTCAAAGCTAAATAACTGAATAACAGTCCAAAACCTCCACCAATCAAGTATAAAAGCACTAAAGAATAGCGAATCATGCTTTCATCTTTGAAGATAAAATCAGTAAAAAATGCTACTAAAAATGGCCCTAAACCAATACCAACTATATTTAAAATAAAAAGAAAAACAGAAGAAGCCAAAGCTCGTACCTGATTAGGCATAATTTCTTGAATAGCCGCCGTAGCCGCTCCAAACGGTGCTGCTAAGCCAAAAACAGGTACTGAAATGGCTATTAATGCCCATTCTGCTTTTGGTAAAAGTGGAATATAAAAGGATATTAACGCTAAAAATCCACCTAAAACTCCTACTCGTAATCTTCCATCAGTTTTGCCTTCTTTGGTAAGTTTATCGGCATACCAACCGCCAAATATTACGCCCAATATGGACGAAATAACTACGACTAAACCAAAAAATGCTCCTGCTCTTGGCACTTCCCAACCGTAAGTTCTTGAGATAAAAGTAGGCACCCAAGCATTGCATCCATAATTTATCAAGGCTTGACAAGCCGTTGAAAAACAGATTAATAAGTAAGCTTTTTTATATTTGAAGATAATTTTAAACGATTCTGAAAATGACAATTTAACCGCTTGTCCATCCACTTGAAGAGCGTTTTTTCGAGATGGTTCAGTAATGGTAAAAAGCAATAAAGCAATCAATAATCCAGGAATTCCGATGTATAAAAATATCATTTGCCAAGGGTAAATATCGCCAAAAACAGGAACATTAACCATCCCTTCTGTTGGTAATTTCGCCACAATTCCAGAACCAATCAAAGTTGCTAAACCTGAACCTAAAAATACACCCATTGAGAAAATACTCATAGCGGTTGCCAAACGATTTTTCGGAAAAATATCGGCAATCAATGAAAATGCAGAAGGAGAAAGCGTTGATTCGCCAACACCAACGCCCATCCGTACCAAGAAAAATTGGGTATAATTAACAATTCCTGCACAAAGGGTTGTCATTACTGACCAAATGGAAATGCCCACAATAATGATATTTCTACGACTTTTTCTATCTGCCAAACGTCCAATCATCATTCCGAAAAGTGTATAAAAGATAGCAAAACTAAGTCCCATCAATAAACTCATTTCGGTATCGGTCAAATGCAAATCTCGCTTGATAGGTTTTACTAATAAGCTCAAAATTTGTCGGTCAATGAATGACGAAACATTTGCTAATGTCAATACAAAAATGATATACCAAGCGTATCTATTGGATGATTTAGAATTCATTGGGGATGATTTTTCTTTATTTACGTTAAATAGTCTTACAAAAAGACAAAAAAATATTCAAATTGTCTAATACTAATTTATGATTGCAGTATAAGCAAATCTTATTGAAACCAAACGCAAACAAAAAGAGTGACAACGCCAAGCATCATCACTCTTTTAACTATTTCACTTATTAAGTATCAAAAATATTAATTTTTCTGAAACTCTCCCGTCGCACGAATTGAGATTTCATCACCAACCATTACTGTTGCTAATTTTCCACCAATACCAAAATCGCTTCTTTTGATAGTTGTGGTAGCTTTTACGCCTAATTGCAATTTCTTATTATTAGGGTTCGGATGTACCGCTGGGCCATTCATTGTCACCTCAAAAGTAGCAGGTTTTGTAATGCCTTTCATCGTCAAATCTCCCTTCATGGTGTATTTATTTCCCGCTATTTTCTTTAAAAATGTACTTTTAAACGTAATCGTCGGGAATTTTTCAACGTTAAACATATCCTCTCCTTTCAAGTGTCCATCACGCATTTCAAGGTCAGTATTGATACTCGCTGACTCAATGGTAATTTCAAATACTGCATCCGATAAATCGTCTTTTGTGGCGGTAATTTTTCCATCAAATTTCTTAAAATATCCATCTACTTCTGAAATTCCGTGGTGTTCGGCAATGAAGGTAAATTTTGAATGTCCTTTGTCAATTGTCCATTGTGCAAATGACGAAATTGATACTAAAATAAAGGCTAAGGCTAACGTTGCTTTTTTCATTTTGTTTTTTGGTTAAAAGTTAAAGGGAATTTGGTAATACATAATACGGAAGTCGTCCTTTTGAAGGACGACTTCCGTTAATTTTAATTTTAGTATATCTAAATCTACAAACGTACTGTGCTA
This sequence comes from Cytophagales bacterium, assembly GCA_013298805.1. GTDB lineage: Bacteria > Bacteroidota > Bacteroidia > Cytophagales > Spirosomataceae > Arcicella. The sequence continues at coordinate 11,329 of JAAFIU010000052.1, forward strand.
ATTTTCAAGCTATTACGCTTGTTCGCTTGTTTTACTTCGTAAGCTACAAGCAACTGATTATCAAGCACTAAACCTGTTGAATTAATACCATTTGCAGAACCATCAACCCAAATAGTTTCCGAAACGTTATCTTTATTTACCTTCTTGAAAGCAATTTCAGTCAGGTTATTTTCTGGTTTATTTTGTTCCCAAAGTAATACTTGACTCTTTGAACCATCCGCCAAAGCCACATTTTTCGCCGAAGATTCACTCAATACTACTAATTTCTTACCTTCATTATTCACTAATCTGATGCCACTTTCTTTCTCCGTTCCCGAATACCATGCGAACAAAGCACCTTTACCCGATGTACTCGAAACGGCACCACTATGAGGACAACCGTTTATTTTCCATTCGTCGTTATGTAAAATTTGAGATTTTGAGAACGTCTCTGCATTATCCGTTGAAATCATTTTTGCCATGTCTCTGATGTTATCATTATTGTCACGATAAACAATATTTAACGCTCCGTTTCCGTCAATCAACATATTGATTGGACAACAATCGCAGACCACTGGGTCAATAACTCTTTCTGGTTGGAATGCTCCATTTTTCGTCACAACCATACGTAAATCACGCTCTTCGTGTTTGGTACTGTTGGCTACGTCTTTCAAATAGGCTACGGCAATTTCATCATTTGGTAAAACGATGGCATCAAAAAAACCTCGTACAATTCCTTGTTTTGGGTCAGAATCTACGGAAACTGGACTCGTCCAAGTAGAACCACCATCTTTTGAAACGCAATAAACGATATTTGAAGAACGACCGCCGCCGCCACGTCCGCCTTGTGGAGGAGCAGGTTGGCTTTGTGCTTGAGTAGGAGCAGCAGATTCACCACGATTTGAGAAAACGGCTACGAAACTTCCATCTTTTTTAGTAAGCACTTTTGCACGCATCATTCGGCTATTGGCGATGCCCGTTCCAGAAAAAATCACTTTTTTCTCTGTAAATGTTTTGCCTTTATCTTTTGAAAATGCTATGCAAAAAGACGTAACGCCTTCAGCATTTTTCTCCGTCCACGAAAGCATCACATCACCTTTTGGCGTTTGAGCAAGCAATGGCATTGAGTATGATTTGGTGGTATCGTCTGGATTTACGTTTGAAAAATTATTGTCTTCAATTATCGAGTGACAAACCGTAATTTCTGAACTTGAAGAATTATTTTCAACTTTTTTACTGCTGAAAAACGCCCCAATCCCTACTAATAAAAACAATTGAAATGAAATGATTAACTTAATCATGATTTTAAAATTTAGATGTTTGTTTGTGTAACACAGACTAAAGTCTGCGGTACTATTTTACAGATTAAAATCTGCGTTACTAAGACTTAGCTGGTCTTTTTTTCATTTTTAAACTGTCCGCTGGATAGGTTGCTTTAAGAGTGTCCATTTGAGTTTTTGCCCAGTTGATAATTAACTCTCTTTGCTCAGGCGTTAAATTAGCTTCTTTATGCAAGCCAAAAAGCGTGTAAGCCCCATCCGGCATTTCTTTTTCTTCAACCGTTTCAACGATTTCACCTAATTTATGATTCTGAACGGCAATAGGTAATTGAGTAAAAGTTGAAAAATTCAAATGCCTTTTTCCATCAGTTACGTGATTATTGAGCATCCAAGCCACAGGCTGAATGTTATTATACCAAGGATAAACCGTTTTGTTACTGTGGCAATCGTTACAAGAAACCGCTAACAAATGTTGAACGTCACTTGACACTACATATTTCGTTGAAATATTATGCGTTTGGTCGTCCGACTCATTTTTTTCTGGATGAATAAATTGAATTAAGACTACAATAGCCGCTAATCCCAAGAGAATTTTCTTTTTCATTTTGTTATTGGTTTAATTTATAATGAGCGAATACAGAGCGATTTGCGAAAAGCGAATAGGACAAATACATTGCTCCTTATTTACAATTACATCGAGAAACTACCTAAATATTTTAGTATATCCCCTGTAAATCAACGCTTTAATGTAACAAATGTATATACTAATGAATTAATAAAACGGATTATTAGACACTCCAAGTGATTTACTCGACCGTTAGCCTGTATTTTCAATTTTATTTCGACAATTTGGTAAAATAGACCGACAAACTACAAAACTTTCCAAACTTGAATCACTACGCCATCAGGATTACGGATGCCTTTGCAAATAAAAATGGCATTATTCATCCAGTCGTATTTGCCCATTGGAGCTTCAAATTTGGGGATAGCTCTAAAATAATATTCGCTCGATGGCACAAATTCGCCTCTACCTATTCGGGCGGCTACCTCGGGTGTAGCTACTCTCAAGCCTACGTTTTTGATGTAAATAATTACGCCGTCATCGGTTTTAATTTGATAATGAGCTTCCAATTCTGACACTCCGTCTTTTCTCACAATCTGCCAATCGGCTCCACCATCCAAAATTTCACCTTTCATTTTTGGGCCTTCAAAACTTCCGCCAATTATCGGAATGATACGGCGTGTTCCTCTCGGAGTTTCGCCAACTACCAAAGCTGGTTTTAATTTTACTTTCAATTCACAAACGTATTCTAAGTTGGGAGCTTCGGCTTTTTCTTGGTTTTGGGCAATGGTTTTTATTCCAAAAAACACCATTAAAAAGAGGATAAGATAGGGCTTTTTCATGTCAAATATTTAGTTTTTAAAATAATTATTCAATCAAAAGTCAAAAAAAATCTCAATTAAATCTAATATTTATTCCTAATTTTGTCATAAGAAAAACTTATGAGATTTGGAATTACGTCAATTACGATACTTTGTTGGAGTAGCCGATGAGCTACATTTTGGAAGAGCCGCCGAAAAGCTTTTTGTGTCTCAACCTGCCCTAAGTCAGCAAATACATTTATTGGAAGATGAAATTGGTGTAGAATTATTCGGAAGAGCTAAAAGAACGCAACTCAGAAAAGTAGAACTTACCGAAGCAGGCACAGTTTTCTTGGTTGAAGCCCGAAAAATCCTTCAAATGGCGGAAAAAGCCATTGAAACTGCCCGAAAAATTGGTATTCAACAAAAGATTATCAAATTAGGCGTTTATCGTATGATGTTGCGAAGCAGAGTTGTTGAAATTCTACGAGTTTTTGCTCAAAATTTCCCTGATATTGAAATAAAATTGGTAGAATTACCAACTTTTTTAGCGGTTCAGGATGCTCTTTTTGATGAGACGATTGATTTGGGAATTACCATGCTTCCCTTAAAATATAATCAACTGACAGAAACTCCTTTCAAAACGGGCTATATGAAAGTGATGCTTTCAGAAAGTCATCCGCTTGCTTCAGAAAATAGCCTAAAACTTGACCAATTAAAAAATGAAAAATGGATTGAAATCAATAAATCAATCCATACCATTTTTGAAGATATTGAAAGAATGTGCAAAAATGCAGGTTTCAACCGTGAATCATTTATTGTTCAAGAAGTCTCGTCGATTGAGCTTTTGGGTGGATTGGTGAGTTTGGGAATTGGAATAGCTTTTGTCCCATCTTTCTACGATGCTACACGTGTACAGGGTGTTGTGTGTAAAGAATTAATCAATCCCGATGGTTCTCCATTCAAAGAAGTTGCCATCAAACAAGCTATTTGCTACAAAACTGCTACTTCTACCCCCATGATTCAAGCACTCACTTCTTTGGTAAAAGATATGTAAGTACAATGACGATTTACGATTATCATAAGTTTGATTATCAATGATTTATGGAATCTAAAAATGGTACTTTATTTTGTCTCACTACTTAATACTGATTAACTACGTGTTTCATATATATGAGAAGGCTACTTCAACTATACTTTAAGTAGTCGAGCAAAAGTTTTCGGGTATTTCATGGCTAATTCTTGTAAAAACTGCCCCAATTAGCGATAATTAATACACACGATAACTTTTGCTCAATCACTTAAAACAATATAACATACTAATTAACAACACATTATAATCCTCTCTAAATATTAACGCCTATTTAATCCTACCATTTATACTTCAAAGCTAAATTAACAATTGCTCCTTCCTGTGGAGCCCAAATTGGGCGAAAAGAAGGATTTTGCATTGTTCCTGCCACAACTGTTTCGTAGTCTGATTGCTTCACGTTTAGGATATTCTCCGCATTTAGCACCAAGCTAAGATGGTCGCCAAATTTACGTTCGATAGCTCCCGCCCAAAAAGCATAATCTTTAACTCGCTGATTATCATACAAATACTGACTTCCAACAAAACTACTTTCAATACCAAAACGCCATTTTCCTTCTACGGTATAGGCTAATGTCAATGAAAATTTATCCTGCGGACTGAAAGGCAAATAAGCTGATTCGCCCGAACCCGAACGTTTAGCAATGGTATGATTGTAACCTAAGTAAAATTCAATGGCATCATATTCCATGCGTAGGTAGGTATCAGTTCCGATACTGTTTACGTCATAAGTTGCATTGGTCAAACGGGTACGATTGGGTTGTGTTGAAATGCCCGTTGCCACAACTGGATTAGTTATATTGGTGTAGTAAAAGGCTTGGTCGAGCTGAACGGTAAAGTGTTCGCCGATGTGCGTTGAAAAAGCCACGTCAATATTACTTCCTACAGAATGTTCTGGTTTTACATTAGCGTCGAGTGGTGTCAAATTCCAATAACTGACGCTGGTTAAAGGTGTTGCTGGCGTTTGATTAGCAAAAACATTTGGCGTTTTATAGCCCATTCCTAAACTCCAACGCACAGTCCATTTTTCAGAAGGTTTAGTCATTAATGAAATTCGAGGTAAAACAAACGACCCAAAAACGTTGTGATTATCCACCCGTAAACCCGTTTGTAAAGAAATTTTCTGGGCAAACTGCCAGTCATCCTGAGCAAAAAAACCGATGGTACTATAATTATAACTGGTTAACTGGGTGCTGTCTGGATTGGGTTTTCTGAAATTTTCTAAGGTCAAATTCCCGCCAAAAACTAATTTATGTTTACCCGATTCGATAAATTGCGATGCTTCGGTATAAGACGAAATTTGATTAGCTTTGAAAAAACGGCTCTGCTCGGTATAATTTCTATCAAAATAGCTGATTGCCCCTTTCAAGGTAAATACGCTACCTTCTCTGAATTTATGGTTAAAATTATAATCAACCGTATGGCGTTGAAAATCAGTCGCTGACACATAGTTAACTCCGTTATTATTTTCATTATTTACATCATTAACTACGCCACCCGCCCGTTTTTCATTGATGAGCGAATAGCCAATATTGACTTTATTCTTCTCGGAAAATGTATAGAAAAATCTTGGATGAAACGAAAACTGCTTAATAAGTGGACTATCCGAAAAACCGTCACCGTTTACATCAACCGCCTTTTGGTCGGTAAGCCCCACAAATAATGTCAAACCCGCTTTTCCATATTTTTGGGCGTAATAAGTATTCAAGTTTGTTTCTTTCAAATTACTACGATTCAATACAGCGGTAATTTCTGGTGTTTCTGAATTAGGGGTTTTGGAAACAATATTTATCATTCCACCAATTGCACCTCCACCATAAAGCGTTGATACCGAACCTTTTACAACTTCAACCTGCCGTAAATCTAAAGGTGGAATTTGCAAAACCCCTAAATTGCCCGAAAAGCCTTCAAAAAGGGGAATACCGTCACGCAAAATTTGGGTATATTTTGAGTCTAAACCTTGCATTCTGATGGCTTGATTTCCATTGGTTGGTGAGGTTTTTTGAACGTGAATAATGGAAATATCTCCTAAAATACTGGCAACATTTCCTGGCACAACCGTACTTTCTTCGTCCATATCTTCTTGACCCAAAACTTCTACTTTAATGGGTAAATCTTCAATCCGAGAGTTGGTTCTCATGGCAGTTACGATGACTTCTTCAAGGTCATCTTTAGATGCGGACATTCCTACTACAAAGGGTTGTTTGTCAGTTGATAAAGGCAGTTCTATTTCAAACTCCTGCTCGGAATATCCTACAAACGTGGCAACAAAACTTTGTTTTCCAGAAAGTAAATTTTTCAACTCCACCAAACCATTTACATCTGCCGATGCTCCAACTGATTTCTTTGTTTTTGAGCGAACCGATGCCCCAATCAGTGGCTCGTGTGAAATGGCATCTTCTAATTTAATTTTTAAGTTGGACGTTTGCCCCCAAATTTCTGTAAGCGAAATGATGAATAGGAAGATTATTGATAATATTTTTTTCATGGATTGTTGATTATTTTTTGTCAAAGGTATAGGTAGATTCTGAATAAAATTTGAAGAAAATGTACAAAGATGAAATTCGGGGAACTTGAATTTATTCAAAATAAAAATGGTCAGACTGAAAAGCCTGACCATTTTTATTTTTGCTTATTTAATATTCTGACTAAACTTTCATTACCCATCCACGAGTATCTTCAATTTTACCAGTTTTAATATCATCAATTTCTTTATAAACTCTTTTCGAGAAAGCATCCGCTGGACTTTCTGGAAGTTCGTAATCGACTCCTTCAAAACCAACAGTTGAAATTGGAGCAATCACCGCCGCTGTACCTGCACCAAAAGCCTCTTGAACTCGTCCAGAAGTGATTCCCTCAGTCAATTCTTTGATGGATAATTGGCGTTCTTCCACTTCCATTCCGAAGTCTTTTGCCACTTGAATAACTGATTTACGAGTTACACCGTCTAAGATAGTATCGCCCGTTGGAGCAGTTACTAACTTTCCATCAATGATAAACATTAAGTTCATCGTTCCTGCTTCTTCAACAAATTTGTGTTCTGAGGCATCCGTCCAAATAATTTGGTCATAACCTGCGTCAACCGCCAATTTTGTTGGGTAAAGTGAACCACCGTAATTTCCCGCATTTTTTGAGAAACCTACGCCACCATGAGCCGCTCTGATATATTTTGTTTCCACACGTACCCGAATTGGCTTGGTATAATACGCACCAACTGGACAAGTGAAAATCATGAATTTGTACGTTTTTGAAGGACTAACACCTACATACTCATCCGTTGAGAACATAAAAGGACGAATGTACATTGAGCTACCTTCTTTTTCAGGAATCCAAGCCGCATCTAAACGCAATAATTCTGAAAGACCTTCCATAAAAATATCTTCTGGAATGGCAGGCATACACATACGTTCCGCAGATTTATTCAATCGCATCCAATTTTGTTCTGGACGAAAGACCAAAATATCACCTGATTCACTTTTATAAGCTTTCATTCCTTCAAAAATCGCTTGCCCATAATGCAACGACATCATAGCTGGCGAGTAAGAAATAGGGCCGAAAGGCAAAATTTGTGGGGTTTGCCAAGCTCCGTCTATGTAGTCAACCATTAACATATGGTCGGCGAAAGAACGTCCAAAAACAAGGTTGTCAAAATCAACCGCATCAATTCTCGATTTTTCAATCTGGTGAATGTCAATCTGCAAAGTATCAGTCATAATAATTGTGTAATTTGGTGAATTGATAATCGGTGAACTACAACTTCACGACTTTTCAACCCTAATGCTAAAAATAAAATTATTTCTTATGTAAAAAACTCAGAAATCAATTAAACGTTTTTTGTACTTCGTAATGATTTGATTTTCAGTATCTTTAATCACAAATCACTAAATCGTCAATTACGTTCTAAACTCTTGGTTTCCAAGCTACTTCTTCAATTTCAAGTTCTTTTGCCATCATTCTACACAAAACAAAAAGGTAATCAGAAAGTCGGTTTAAGTATCTGACTACTAAATCATCCACTTCTGATTCTTCCGCCAATCTCAGCACACATCTTTCTGCTCTTCGGCAAACGGTTCTGGCTAAATGTCCAAACGAAACAGACTGATGCCCCCCTGGAAGAATGAAAAAACGCATCGGTTCTAAACTTTCATCCATCTTATCCATTTCTTTTTCCAAAAGCTCAATATCACCTTCGTGTAGGTCGGGAATTTGCTTTTTGGTCTGTTCTGGTTCTGATGCCAAAATTGAGCCAATCGTAAAAAGTCGGTCTTGAATTTCTTTTAAAACCTCTTTTTTATTTTCATTCACTGCTTGGTCACGCACTAAACCAATGTATGAATTTAGTTCATCAACCGTTCCGTAAGCTTCAATTCTGAGTTCGGTTTTTGCAACTCTCGTTCCCCCTACCAACGAAGTCTGTCCTTTATCTCCTGTTTTTGTGTATATTTTCATGTTTTTACAGGTTTTAGGATTCAGGTTTTAGGTAATAGATTAAATACTACGATGATAGACTAACACCTAAAACCTAACCACTAAGCCCTCTGTATTACAAAGCTACATTTTTTTAATAAAATTATTTTCATAAAATATTAAAAATAATTGTCATAACAACTAATTTTTCTATTTAGTAATTTCTAATCATTCTTTTCATTAGAAATTTTGGGCTTTGTGGCGTAATTTTGCGGAGTAATTTTCACATTAATTATAAGTTTAAGCGGTTTTGTTTCGAAATATTTTTCCTAACCCCTAACAACTATTCCCTAAATAAATGAGTATAGAATATTTTATTTCAAGAGTTTGGCGATATTTATCCATTGCAGCCTTCGTTGTCGTTCTTTTATTTACCTATCGTGGACTACCCGACCCAACGGCAGTTCATTTTGGAACAAATGGTAGAGGAGATGGATTTCTTCCTAAAAATGAAGTTTTTTATCTTTTTGGTAGCATCATGTTTGCCTTTAATATTTTGATGGTTTTGCTGATAAACAATGTCAAAAAATTGCCCGTAAATGCTTTTCAATGGATTCCAAATAAAAAATGGCTTATCGACCGCAAACAATTAGAGGCGGCGGTTTTGAACTGGTTAAATTTTCTTCCTGCCATCGCAAATACTTTTTTATTACTGATTCTCAGAGCATTATTGGCTCTCAACGATGACCGTAGTTTTAATACCGATTATACCTATTTGCTCATTATTGGGATTGTTGCTTTATTGGCATGGATTTTTTATCTGCCCATCAAGTTACTATATACCAATCCAGACATTTTGGAAGATTAAAGCTGTATCACGATTCTCCAGAATCGTTTTTGTAGTACAATTCACAATTTTGAAGAATTACGTATCACGATTCTCCAGAATCGTTTTCGTAAAATCATTCACGATGCTGGAGAATCGTGGTACATAAAATTATCCAGTGCAGAACATCAAACTCTCCAATTATACCTACGACTTGCCCGATGAACGTATCGCAAAATTTCCTTTGCCCAAACGTGACGAATCGAAATTGCAGGTTTATCAACAAGGGAAAATTACGCATACGGTTTTCAAAAATATCACCGATTATTTACCCGAAAATAGCCTCTTAGTTTTTAATAATACCAAAGTAATTCCCGCTCGAATGCACTTCCAAAAATCCACAGGAGCCGTTATTCAAATATTTTTGTTGCATCCCGTTCTACCAACGCCAGTAATCAATTTGGCAATGGAAGTAACAGACTGGTGCGTATGGGAGTGCATGATTGGCAACCGAAAACGTTGGAAAAAAGG
>JAAFIU010000247.1 GCA_013298805.1 Cytophagales bacterium
AACAAACCGCAAAATCGTTTGATTTTCCACAACTTTATACCATTGAAGACGGTTCTGAAAACTTCCAAGTAGATTTAAAACCGCTTGAAATTCCTGCGATGTATGAATATTATGTTGCTCCAAAATACGATAAAGATGCCTTCTTGACGGCAAAAATCATCGATTGGGAGCAGTATGACCTCATGGCGGGCAATATGAAACTGTATTTTGAAGATACCTATTTGGGAGATTCGTACTTGAATGTCAATAATCAAGATACGCTCAGTATTTCTTTGGGGAGAGACAAAGGCGTAATTGTTACCAGAACAAAACTGACCGATTTTAGAAAAAAACAGTCGCTCGGAAGTAATAAAACCGATAGTCGTGGCTATGAAATTATCCTTAGAAACACCAAACGCCAGCCTATAAATGTAACGATTGAAGACCAATTTCCTATTTCAAAATCCAAAGAAATAGAAGTCAACGACCAAGAAGCTGACGAAGCCGAAATCAATAAAGAAACAGGAAAAATTACGTGGAAATTGGTTTTAGAACCCAACAAAGAGAAAAAACTCAAACATAAATTCACGGTAAAATCACCCAAAAGCATGATTTTCAACCTTGATTAAAACATAACACGAGAACCAATAGTTATAAAAAAGTCGTAGCAAATGTTACGACTTTTTTTATTAATGAAGATGAAATTAGCAACACCCGAATTAACCGACCCAGAAATTGACCGTATCGTAGAAATGGCATGGGAAGACCGCACGCCTTTTGATGCCATTCTCGCTCAATTTGGATTGAAAGAACAGGAAGTTATTGAGCTGATGCGACGTGAAATGAAGCCGTCTTCATGGCGTATGTGGCGTGAGCGTGTACAAGGACGTAGCACCAAACATCGGGCAAAAAGTGCCGTTGATGATGCTCGTTTTAAATGCACTTTACAAAAGAAAATTTCGTTAAATAAGATTTCTAAACGAAAATAGAAGCTTTTACAAAAGAAGATTTTGTTATGCCAATCAACTCATTATCTGAATAATTCTGTTTTTACAGAATTATATACCAATTTAAGCTAAAAATAACCGAATAATAAAAATATTATTCTCCCATATCGCATTTTCATAAAATTTCTTAGATTTTTTCAACAAAACTTCTTAGCTTTGCGATTATCCCTATCCCACCACTGATATAAATCAATAAACGTATTTTAAATTCAATAAACTCTTTAGTGATTTTAATTGCTGATTAGTTGAATATTTTTATTCATTCTATCTGTATTTTCTTTCACTATAAAAATCTAAAAGCTACATAAAATGAGCATCAAATTAGACTTAATCGACCATAAAGTATTAGAAATTTTACAACAAAACGCTAAAATTACTAATGCCCAATTATCCAAAGAAATTGGTTTGTCACCCGCTCCGACCTTAGAACGTGTAAAAAAATTAGAAACTTCTGGAATTATAGAAAGTTACCACGCACAGCTAAACCGTGATAAAGTAGGTTTAGGCGTAACTACTTTTGTAACCATCACTTTGATTGGACACAAAAAGCAAGTGACAGAATCATTCGTTTCTCAAATCAATATGATTCCAGAAGTAATTGAATGTCACCACGTTACTGGCTCAGGAGATTTCCTTTTGAAGATAATCGCCAAAGATATTGCCTCTTATCAGAAATTGATGTTGGAGAAAATTAACGAAATTGAAGAAGTGGCAGGAACACAAACAATGGTTATTCTTTCGACTTTCAAAGAAAGTAAAGTATTACCAATTCCTTGATACAGTTAGCAGTTAGCAGTTAGCAGTTAGCAGTTAGCAGTTAGCAGTTAGCAGTTAGCAGTTAGCAGTTAGCAGTTAGCAGTTAGCAGTTAGCAGTTAGCAGTTAGCAGTTAGCAGTAAAAAAGCCAGTTTGGGAATTGTTAGTTCCCAAACTGGCTTTTTTTGATACTTTATATTTTACTGTTAACTGATTACTGCTAACTGCCCTAAACTTCCGCCATAATATAAAAACTGAAATCCAGCGGGTCGAAGACTTCTGAGACTTGATTTAAGAATTCTGGATTATTTAGGTAGAAATTCAAGAAATTTTCGGCTCTTTCCTGTGGCACGCCATTCGGGAAGAGTTTTTGTTTTAAGCCCAATAATTGATTTACCTCTGTTTCTTGATTGCGTTCTTCGGCTTTTTTAAGGCGTTTTTCAAGATTTTCTAAAGCATTTAAAACCTTCTGTTGTTCTCCTTTTACTGCTCCTTCTAAAGTCTTATCAACCTTAACTGCTTTTTCCAAAATTTTATCGAATATTTGGATAAAATCCTGACTTTCAGTCGATAAGCTCAATGTATTCTGCGAATTTTTCTCGACAAAATTCTTTTTCAAGCTAATTTCATCTAAAAATAAATCATTGGTAGAAAGTCCTAATTTTTCGATTTTCTTGGCTGAAGGTTTATTAACCACCAAACCAAAATTACGAGGCATTAAAATCGGGAAGGGGATCTGGTGAATTTCAAAAATTTCTTTAAGTTGAAGCCAATAAGGAACTTCGGAAGGGCCGCCAATATAGGCTAAATTGGGAAGAATTACTTCCTGATAAACAGGACGAAGCACTACATTTGGACTAAATCTTTCGGGTTCGTTTTCGAGTAATGTTAATATTTCTGCTTCCGAAAATTGAATATCCGTATTGAGAACTTTATACAAATTATCTTCTTTCACGATGCGTTCACGAACGCCATCAATCAAGTAAAAAAAGTTAATTTCTCTTGGGGCAATTTGTGTTTTATACCCTAAACTTTCGAGTTCTTTCGTCGTTTTTGTTACAACATCAAAAGCGGTATGTTGCAATAAATCGTTTTTAATAACAGGAATAAATTGTCTTTTCAGTTCACGGTCGTCGGCATCAATGCAAATAAGTCCTTGATTACCAAACAGTTCATGAGCATAACATCGAGCCGCATCTGTTAAGGTTTCATTATTCAAATAGGCATTTTTAAAAATTGCAGGACATTCAGCCATTTCTGAAATGAGTTTTTCTAACTCCTTCGGATTCATCCGACCCACTGCTCCCGTTTGTTGAGTTTCCCAAGCTAAATTTTTACCAAATAATGAAAAATGGTTGATTTCAGCAAAATCATGATCTTCCGTAGCCATCCAATACACAGGCACAAAATTGTACTCAGGGAAATAACTTTTTAGCTTTTTCGCCAAATTAATGGTCGTAATCATTTTATAGACTACGTACAAAGGCCCCGTAAAAATATTGAGTTGATGCCCTGTGGTAACGGTAAAGGTATTTTCGTTTAAGAGAATATCTAAATTGGGCTGATTCGGAAGATTTATATACTGTTTTTTAAGGGTTTCTACTAAAACCTTTCTCTTATCAGCATCTAATTTTTTAGCAGCAATTTGCAAGTTAAATCCCTGAATATCAGGAAAATTACTATAAAATTCTTTTACTTTAGATGATTGTTGGATGAAGTCTAAAAACAGAGAAGAAAACTGATTTACTTCCGAAAGAGGCAATTGATTAATTTGCATGACTTAAAAAACGGTGAATGGTGAATGGTGAACGGTGAACGAAATTTGTTTACCACGCCATTTTTCTAACGCATATCTTGGGGAGTTTGTTCCTGATTAAAAAAGCTGTTCCATAATAGAAGTGTTATTTAGTGTATCTGAACTAAGATTGCTCGGATTCATAGATTTTAGGATTAATCTTTTGTAAATTCCAAAAATCTGCGAATACGAGCAATCATAGTCCTAACATCTATTTTATTTTATTTTACTAACTCCCATCAAAAACAAAACCCAACCAATCATCAAACTCGTTCCGCCGATGGGTGCTACTGCTCCCCACATCGTCACGCCTGTTGCACAAATGAGATAAAGTGACCCTGAGAAAATCAGCGTCCCAATCAAGAAAGCATTACCTGCCCACAAGAGAAATTTATGCGAAATTTTATCGGTTAAAATCCCAGTCAAAATCAAAGCCAAACCACCATACATTTGGTAACGAGCCGCTGTTTCAAAGGTTTCTGTACGGTTAATAGCTTCTAAAGCTGCCTTGAAGGCGTGAGCTCCAAAAGCACCCAGAGCAATGGATAAACCCGCTAAAACTGCTCCTGATTGAATAAAAAATTTGTTCATTTTCTAAATAAATAGGACAGGTTTCCAAACTGTCTAAAATTAAAAAGGGATTGTGTAATAAGTCCAAAGTATTAAGTATCAAGAAAGTCAGACCAAATTAAATTTCGCATTTAGGTAAATAAATATGTACCACAATATTTTATTTCAAAAAACAATTCAAATACTTGCATTTATTTTGTGACAAAATCTTAATACTTAGGACTTAATACTTGATACAAAATCTATTTCTTACGTTTCAAAGCCAAATCATGAGCAGTATCATAATAGCTTCTCAAATTATTCCAGTCAAAAGTTTCTGAAATACTTTCCACACGGTTACGTTGCGTAATACGCTCACGGAGCGATTGTTTTACGAACTTTAATAACATTTCTGAAAGTTGTTCAGCCGCTTTATGGAAGTCTTGCGAAGTACGATTTACCACCATAACGCCCCATTGTTCGTAATCACGCATAATTTGCATCATATAATCACCAAAACCTGAAAGGTCGGAAGTGATAGTTGGCACACCACGAGCGATACATTCTAAAGGCGTATATCCCCAAGGTTCATAATAACTCGGAAACACACCCAAATTACAACCTCTTACAAATTGTCCATAATCTAAACCAAAAAGTGGGTTAGTAGAAACGATAAAGTCGGGGTGATAAACAATTTTCACTTTATCCTCAGGATTGTTCATCAAGTTTGCCTTGCGAGTATAATCCGTAATGCCGTCTTCTTGTTTCAATAAATGCGTTACCACTTTTGGGCGTTTATTGGTTTTCCAAGTCTGAATAGTTCTACGCAAACGCAAACGCCAGTATTCATCAATAAAATCATTCAAATCTGGCGTTTTTAAATCCGTTGCCATTGCCGAAGCTTTGAATAACTTTTCGCCAATTTGTTTTTCGATAGAATTACAAGTCTCGTGGATTTCATCCATTACCGCCCTTGATTGCAATACTTCGGGGTCGATAGAGTGATAAGGTTGTTTGGTGATAAAAAACATCACAACGGTTTTATCAATCTTTGCTTGTTTCATCTTCCAATTGAGGCGTGCGAGGGCTTCAAGGGTGATATCATATCCTTTATTCGAGAATTCATAACGTCCAGAAGTGAAAAAATAAAGCGTTTTTTCAAGGTCAAATGGCTGGCTTTGGAAGAAATGCCCCATCACAAATTCATTGATTTTATCTTTGAATTTCGTGTGTAGATTTTGATGCTCATGCATTGCCGAGAAACGAGTGATATTCAGACCATTAGGCAAAATTAAATCGGGAACTTTACCCAATAAAAATTCACATTCACGAGCCGTAACATCACTAACTGTAGTCATCACATTACACATATTTGCCGCCATTCGCTCAATCGTTGCTTGGGTTTCAATACCATAATGACGTGCTTCATCTAACCAATTGAAAGTGTGCAATTTATCGTAAAAATCAGGAACATTTCCTGCTAAATAACGCCCCAACATGGTGGCATGAGTCGTGAAAACAGTAGAAATTTTTACACCATCTGCTTTCAAATCAGGCACAGAAGTTGCTGCCATCCATTCATGAATATGGGCTACAATTTCTGATTTATTGGCTTGGTCACTGGCTAATTCAGTTAAGAAAATACGAATCATTTCACCAAACAAAACGGTTTGATTTACGATGTCTTCAACATTCAAGGTTGATACTTTATGACGTTCCCAAAGTCGGGCTTTGAGTTCATTAAGTTTATCTGCTACCGATGCTAAGTCAAAAAGAACGATGCGTGGTTTTCCCGTAATCAGCCAATAGCCATAATGAACGCTCAAACCTGCTGCACGCATTTTTTGAATAGTTTTGCCCAGAATTGAATCATCTAAATCATGGATAGGTTCAAATTCCGCAGAAGCCGTTTGCGGAAAATATGGGCCAAGTAAGAAGTAATTATCTCCCCACTTTTCAACCATAGAAGGTACTTTTGTTCTGATAACAGTGTAAATTCCACCCACCTGATTACAAGTTTCCCAAGCGATTTCGATTAAGACTTTTTGCTTATTAGCAGAAGATTTGAGAGGATTTTGGATTTCCATACGTTGGATTGGGATAATTGAATCTTATAAAAATGAATAATATTATCAAATATGTTAAATTATTCCTGAAAATTTTCCTGAAATGTGTGTTTTTTTCGACGGAATGGGAATTAAATAAAGTATCTAAAGTTATATATTGAGATTTTGAGGATTATCAAGGTAAAAAAACGACACATAGCAGCGATACGTTAGTTTTTTTTAACGATGAGAATACTCGAAAGGTCGATGTAGAGATGG
>JAAFIU010000038.1 GCA_013298805.1 Cytophagales bacterium
TATCTAAACGTGCTTCACAAAGTTTCAAAAGGTTTTCACCTTTGATACCTTCTCTTACAGCAGCTTTGTGGAATAGGTTTTCGAATTGCTTTTCAAGAATACCATAAGTGTATTTCACTTTTTGTTTTTCTTTCAATTGTAAAGCATATTCTGAAACTTTACCACGTTTACCTTTTCCGTGTTGACCTGGACCATAGTTTTTGCGAGCTAACGCCTTACTTGGACCTAAGATTGGCTCACCGAAACGACGAGCAATTTTTGATTTTGGACCTGTGTATCTTGCCATTATTTGATAAAAATTGAGTCATTAGTCCTCTTCTGACTAATGAAGTAATTATGAAACATAAAGAAACGAAGGGCAATAATTACTAATTACCCTTCGCTAATTTTTTCTATTCAGATTAAAACCTGAAATTAAACTCTACGACGTTTTGGAGGACGACATCCGTTGTGAGGAAGTGGAGTAATATCTTTAATAGATAATACTTCGATACCTGCATTAGAAACTGTTCTAATGGCAGATTCACGACCAGCACCAGGACCTTTCACAAAAACCTCTGCTTTTTTCATACCTGCCTCAACTGCCACTGCTGCACAGTTAGATGCGGCCATTTGTGCAGCATAAGGAGTATTCTTTTTAGAGCCTTTGAAGCCCATTTTACCAGCAGATGCCCAAGAGATAACCTGACCTTGAGTATTCGTGATAGAGATGATGATATTATTGAAAGAAGCCTTAATGTGTACTTGCCCAACTGGTTCAATTACAACAATTCTCTTCTTTGCTTTGTCTTTTCTTTTAGCCTGTGCCATTTGTTTTTTTGTTTACTATTCCAGTTTTGAGTTCGTACAATCTCATGAATAACCTTCTCATCTTAGAATCTTAGCGAATTGGGAATCTCTCTGTATCCTCAATCTCAGCTTAATTTTTACTTAGTTGCTTTTTTCTTGTTAGCAATAGTCTTACGTTTACCTTTACGAGTACGAGAGTTATTCTTCGTTCTCTGACCACGTAATGGAAGACCTTTACGGTGACGTAATCCACGATAACAACCAATGTCCATCAAACGTTTGATATTCAACTGGATTTCAGAACGAAGTTGACCTTCAGTTTTGAATTCTCCAGCGATAATCGCACGGATAGCACTTGCTTCTTCATCGTTCCATTCGCCAGCCTTTTTGTCGAAAGAAATTTCAGCCTGTGTTAAAATTTTCTGAGCAGTGCTACGACCTATACCGAAAATATATGTCAAAGCAATTTCGCCTCTTTTTTTATCGGGAATATCAACCCCTGCAATACGAGCCATACTTTTTTTAGCTTTTAGATTTTAAATAAGGACGTTTCACAACTCCCTACTACATTAATCATCCTTGTCTTTGTTTGAACTTTGGATTTTTCTTGTTTATAACGTAAAGTTTTCCGTGACGACGAATTACTTTGCATTCAGCACTACGCTTCTTTATAGACGCTTTTACTTTCATTTTAGTAATTATTTTTTACTTGTAACGATACACTATTCTTGCTTTACTTAAATCATAAGGTGACATTTCTAACTTCACCTTGTCTCCAGGTAAGATTTTGATGTAATTCATCCGCATCTTTCCTGAAATATGGGCAATCACTTGATGGGTATTCTCTAACTCTACTCTAAACATAGCATTTGAGAGAGCCTCAATGATGATTCCGTCTACCTCTATTGATGATTGTTTTGCCATAATTAAATTTTAACAATATACTCAGATTTACTAATTGCTTCTTCGATATACTTGAATGTAGTTAATATATCAGCTTTGTTCTTTTTAACAGCAACGGTGTGTTCAAAATGAGCAGAAGGTTTTCTATCTTGTGTTCTAATTGTCCAACCATCGTTTTCTTGGTGAATACTCTTTTTACCTTGATTTACCATAGGTTCAATAGCAATAACCATATTCTCTTTTAACTTAGCTCCATCACCACGTTTACCATAGTTAGCAACTTCTGGTTTTTCATGTAACGATTTTCCAACGCCATGACCAACTAATTCTCTAACTATTGTAAAGCCTAAAGTTTCACAATAATTTTGGACAGCAAAACCAATATCGCCGATTCTCTTCCCAAAAACTGCTTGTTCGATAGCAAGAGCAAGAGATTGTTTGGTTGCTCTCAATAATTTAAGTGTTTCTTCTTTCACATTTCCAATAGCATAAGTATAAGCACTATCAGCATGAAAACCATTTTTATAAACACCACAATCAATCGAAACGATGTCACCATC
Organism: Cytophagales bacterium; assembly: GCA_013298805.1. Classification (GTDB taxonomy): domain Bacteria; phylum Bacteroidota; class Bacteroidia; order Cytophagales; family Spirosomataceae; genus Arcicella. The sequence goes on from JAAFIU010000038.1 coordinate 2,253, forward strand.
CTTTAGTTGATAGTTGTTCGGAATTCCGTGAACTACAATATCATTAACCGAAATACAAAGTGAAGCTGGAAATTTATTTCCACTTACATTATAGTTTAAAAATGAAGGATATCCATTATTATCTTTAATGTATTCGTAAGCAACTTTATCTAACTCTTTGGTTGTAATTCCTGGCTTAATAATCTTTGCTACCTCAGCATGGGCTTGACCCAATATTACTCCGTTAGCTCTTATTATATCTAACTCAGCATTTGTCTTTAAAAAAATCATCTGATAAAGAGTTCTTTCAACTCTCTTGATTTATACGGTAGCTTGTGCTCTACCTTGTACTCTACCTGATTGCATTAATCCTTCGTATTTACGCATTAACAAGTAGCTCTCAATTTGTTGAAGTGTATCTAAAACAACCCCTACCAAAATCAGCAATGATGTTCCTCCGAAAAACGAAGCAAAACCACGAGTGACTCCGAATAAACCTGCAATGGCTGGCAAAATTGCAATTATAGCCAACATAATAGCTCCTGGAAGAGTAATTCTATCTAAAATATCTGCAATAAAATTAGATGTAGCTTCTCCTGGTTTAACACCTGGAACAAACCCACCACCACGTTTCATATCATCAGAAATTTGTGTTGGATTAATTGATATTGCTGTATAGAAAAATGTAAATACAATAATCAAAAAGGCGAAAAGCAAATTGTATCCCCATGAACTTGGGTCTCCAAAATTCTGAACTACTGATTGAGCAAATTCACTTCTATCTGCAAACTGACCTGCTAATAAGCCTGGAACAAACATTAATGCTTGAGCAAAGATAATTGGCATTACACCTGCAGCATTAAGTTTCAATGGTATATATTGTCTTTCACCACCTACTGCGGTAGATGCTCTGTTACCTACTACTTGCTTTGCATATTGTACTGGAATTCTACGAACAGCTTGAGTAACCATTACAGCTCCCATAACCACGAAGAAAAGTGCAACCATTTCAATTACAAATAATAATGCTCCAGACATTCCACGAGATTGAGCTTCACCAATAATCGCACTTGGAAAACGAGACACAATACCAATCATAATTAGCATTGAAATACCATTACCAATCCCTTTATCTGTAATTTTCTCTCCTAACCACATACAAAACATTGTTCCTGCTATTAAAATAATCACAGAAAAAATACGGAATGACCACGCACTTACAATAATTGCTTCAGCAGGAATTGTAGTTTGTAAATAAGCCGTCGCCTGTGCAGCAGTTACCAATATTGTCAAAACACGAGTAATCTGATTCAACTTCTTACGTCCAGACTCACCATCTTTTTGCATTTTCTGAAAATAAGGCAATGCAATTGTCAATAACTGTATAGCAATTGACGCAGAGATGTAAGGCATAATACCTAAGGCAAAAATTGAAGCATTATTAAATGCTCCACCTGAGAACATATTTAATAATCCTAATAAACCTCCATCTCCTTTGGCATCTAATTTATTGGCATCTACTCCTGGCAATACAATATATGACCCTAAGCGAAAAAAGGTAATAAACAACAGGGTATTAAGAATTCTACCTCTTAATTCCTCTATTGAGAAAATGTTTTTGATAGTGTTAATAAACTTGTTCATGCTATCTGTTTAAATAATCGTTAAGGAATAAAAATCCAAATTGTTCAACTTTTTCTTTAAATACAAATCTGTTGCCAGTTTTCGCACGATTACTTAAATATTTCTGTTGCCTATCCTGATTAATTTGAAAATTTCCATAAATCGAAGTATTTCGATTTATGGAAATAAGTATTTTATCCAACAATTGCTTTTCCACCAGCCGCTTCAATAGCAGCCTTTGCTGATGCAGAAAAACCTTTTACTGTAACTTCTAATGCTGACTTAATTTCACCACGTGAAAGGATTTTAACCAAGTCATTTTTAGAAACTAAACCGTGATTGTATAAGAAATCATGATTAATAACAGTAACACCCGTAGATTCTGCAATTGATTGCAAAGTGTCTAAGTTTAGTGCTTTGTATTCTACACGATTAATATTTTTGAAACCAAATTTTGGAACACGACGCTGAAGAGGCATTTGACCACCTTCAAAACCAGCCTTACGTGAATAACCTGAACGAGATTTTGCACCTTTGTGTCCACGAGCAGAAGTAGCTCCGATACCTGAACCCTGACCACGACCTACTCTTTTTCTAATTTTAGTAGAGCCTTGTGCGGGTTTTAATGAAGAAAGATTCATTGTAATAGTTGTTAAATATTTGCTAAACGCTACTCCACCATGAAGTAACTCGCTTGTACTCAGTCTTCCTAAAGACTTTCTAAACAGCTCAGAAGCTGGAGTAACAATTAGATGTTTTCGATAACAATCATGTGTTTCACCGCACGAATCATTCCTTCGATTGCTGGGTTCAACTCTTTTTCTACGCTTCTGTTGATTTTACCTAAACCCAATGCTTGCATTGTACGTTTCTGAACTTCAGGGCGTTTGATTGTACTCTTAACTTGTGTAATTTTTACCTTTGACATGGCTTATTTGAATTCTAAATTATGAGTTATGAATTAGTGTTTGTAAAAACCTCATAACTCATAATTCATAACTAATAATTAGAGTAACTATCCGTTAAATACTTTTGCTAATGATACTCCTCTTTGGAAAGCTACAGTATGTGGATTTCTCATTTTCACAAGAGCATCTACCGTTGCTTTAACCACGTTATGTGGATTAGAAGAACCTTTTGATTTTGCTAATACGTCATGAACACCAGCAGATTCTAACACAGCACGCATTGCACCACCAGCTATTACTCCAGTACCAGGAGCAGCAGGCTTTAACAATACAAAACCACCTGAGAATTTACCAATTTGTTCGTGAGGTACACTTGCTTTTAAAAGAGCTACTTGGAAAACGTTTTTCTTAGCATCTTCAATACCTTTTGCGATAGCATCAGTAACTTCATTTGCTTTGCCTAAACCGAATCCAACAACGCCTTTACCATCTCCAACTACAACGATAGCTGAAAAACTGAATCTACGTCCACCTTTAACAACTTTCGCTACACGGTTGATAGCAACAACTTTTTCTTTTAATTCGCCTTCGTTAACCTTAATTGGTTTTGATATTAATTGCGACATTTTATCTGAATTTGAAAATTTGTGGATTTGAAACTGTCTCCAATTTCAAACTAACTCATTAGAATTTAAGACCTCCCTCTCTTGCACCTTCAGCAACTGCCTGAACACGTCCGTGATATAAATATCCATTACGGTCAAATACAACTGTTGAAATCCCTGCTGCCAAAGCCTTTTCAGCAACTTTTGCTCCTACTAATTTAGCATTAGAAACGTTTCCGTTTGCCAATCCTAATTCTTTTGAAGAAGCTGCTGCTAATGTATGTCCTGTTACGTCATCAATAACTTGAGCATAGATACCTGCATTTGAACGAAAAACAGATAATCTTGGCTTTTCAGCTGTACCAGAAATTTTTGCTCTGATTGACAACTTGATACGTAATCTTCTTGAATCTTTTTGCGTAGCCATTGTAATGTTTATATGTTTTGTGGATTACCGACCCACGATTGCAATTTGGAAATAAAATAATTTGAGAATTTGAAAATCAAATAAATTAATCTTCAAATTCTCAAATTGAAGAATTTTCAAATTATGATTATTTCTTACCACCAGTTTTACCAGCTTTTCTACGAATTTGTTCGCCAACAAAACGAATACCTTTACCTTTGTAAGGCTCAATTTTACGTAATGAGCGAATTTTTGCTGATACTTGACCGACTAATTCTTTATCAATACCTTCTAAAGTAACTTTTGGATTTTGTCCTTTCTCCATTGAAGTCGTAACTTTCAACTCAGTTGGAATTTGAACAAATACACCGTGAGAATAACCTAAAGCTAATTCAAGAATGTTTCCTTGGTTAGAAGCTTTGTAACCAACCCCTACGATTTCCATTTCAGCTTTATATCCTTCACTTACACCAATAACCATATTATTGATTAATGAACGATATAAACCGTGCAATGCTTTGTGACGTTTTTGCTCAGTTGGACGAACAACGGTCATCTCTGAGCCTTCAAGTTCAACTGTAATATCTGGGTCAATTGTACGAGCTAAGCTCCCTTTTGGACCTTTAACTGAGACATTATTCTTATCTACTGTAACTGTTACGCCAGCAGGGATAATAATAACTTTTTTGCCAATTCTTGACATGACTTTGTGTTTTGTGCTTAAATGGAAGTTCTTTAATTTAAAATAAGAGAATTTAAAATTTGAGAATGAGTATTAAAACAACATTTTCAAATAAAAATAACGCTCAAATCAAACTCACTTCTTTCAGCGATATGAATATTAATAAACGTGGCAAAGAACTTCACCACCTACGTTCAACACACGAGCTTCTTTGTCGGTGATAACGCCTTTTGATGTTGAAAGGATTGAAATACCTAAACCGTTTAATACACGTGGTAATTCACCTGCACCTTTGTACTTACGTAACCCTGGCTTAGAAATTCTCTCTAATTTAACGATTGCCGACTGCTTGGTAGTAGGATTATACTTCAATGCAATTTTGATAGTACCCTGTACAGTTGTATCGTCAAATTTGTAGTTTTGAATATATCCTTTATCAAAAAGAACCTTAGTGATTTCTTTTTTGATGTTAGAAGCAGGGATTTCAACGATTCTGTGACGTGCCTTGATGGCATTTCTCAATCGTGTTAAGTAATCTGCTATTGGATCTGTCATTGTTTTCGATATTTGAAACGAACCTTATTTCTGAAAAGGCTCGCAAAATTACGGAATTAAATTTATAAAGACAAGTTGTTTGTGAGTTAAAGAGTAGAAGAATTATAAAATCAAATAGTTAAGGGTTTCGTAATAAAAACACTAAAACATTAAAACTTTATTAATTTTTCAAACTTCAAGTAACTACCAACTTGATTTTGTTACACCTGGAATTAAACCATCAGATGCCATTTGGCGGAACGTAACACGGTTAATACCGAATTTACGCATATAACCTCTTGGACGACCTGTCAATTTACAACGGTTGTGTAAACGTACTGGAGAAGCATTCTTAGGTAATTTATCTAATCCTAAATAATCACCTGCTGCTTTCAAAGCTGCACGTTTTGCAGCATATTTAGCAACTGTTGCTTCTTTTTTTCTTTCTCTTGCTTTGACTGATTCTTTTGCCATTGTGTTTAGAATCTATGTTTTTGAGTTTTGAGTTATGAGCTATGAGTTAAAAAGTTGTGACTCTTAACTCCTAACTCTTCACACCTAATTATTTCTTCTGATTTGCGAAAGGCATTCCCATTGCAGTTAACAATGCGTTTGCTTCTTCATCTGTTTCAGCATTGGTAACGAATGTAATATCCATACCAGAGATTTTACTTACTTTGTCAATTGAAATCTCTGGGAAGATGATTTGCTCTTTAACACCTAAAGTGTAGTTACCACGTCCGTCGAATCCTTTATCTGAAACGCCTTTGAAGTCACGTACACGGGGTAAAGCAACTGTCATTAAACGGTCAAGGAATTCATACATTTTATTTCCACGTAAAGTTACTTTTACACCAATTGGCATATTTTCACGTAACTTAAAGTTAGAAATAGCTTTCTTAGACATTGTTGCTACTGCTTTCTGTCCAGCGATAAGGGTGATTTCATCAACTCCTGTATCAATTAATTTCTTGTCTGCAACTGCTGCTCCAATACCTTTGTTGATTACAACTTTAGTAACTTTAGGCACTTGCATTACTGATTTGTATTGAAATTTCTCCTTTAATGCAGGAACGATTTCAGCTACATATCTATCTTTTAATCTTGTAGTTGTCATTTTATGAAAATTTATGTGGATTTCCGACCCACTTTTTCAATTTGAAAATTTGTCAATTGGAATGGTTTAAAATTTGATTAAATTTTAAACTAAACAAATTTACCAGATACTTTAGAGAATCTTTGTAATTTTCCAGCTTCGTTTAATTTACGACCTGTACGTACTGCCTTACCATTTTCAGCTACTGCCAAATTTGATACGTGAATTGAACCTTCACGTTTTTCGATAGCACCTTGTGGGTTAGTCGAAGTTGGTTTTACGTGTTTTGTTTGAAGATTTACGCCCTCTACTATTGCACGATTTTTCTCAACGATTACTTTTGTGATTACTCCAGTCTGACCTTTTGAATTACCAGCGATAACGATAACCGTATCACCAGATTTTATATGCAGTTTTGGCTGCTTATTAGATTTCTTTTGCATGATACATTAATGATTAAAGCACCTCTGGGGCTAATGAAACAATTTTCATAAATCCTGCGTCACGTAACTCACGAGCAACAGGTCCGAAGATACGAGTTCCACGTGGCTCGTCGTTGTTGTTTAACAATACGACTGCGTTGTCCTCGAAACGGATATATGAACCATCTTTACGACGAATTTCTTTTTTAGTTCTTACTACTACGGCTTTAGAAACCGTACCTTTCTTCATACTTGATGACGATAAAGCTGACTTTACAGTTACTACTACCTTATCACCAATTGAAGCGTATCTTTTTGCTGTTCCGCCTAATACACGGATTACAAGCACTTCTTTTGCTCCTGAGTTATCAGCTACGCCAGATCTTGATTCTTGTTGTAACATTGTTTTATATCTTAATTAAATTTGAATATTTGAAGATTTGAATAACCTAAAAGGTTTTTAAATTGACGAAAATTCAAATTTTATTTCGCTTTTTCAATAACTTCAACTAATCTCCAACGCTTGTTTTTTGAAAGTGGACGAGTCTCCATTACTTTCACCGTGTCGCCGATACCACACTCATTTTTTTCATCGTGAGCCATCAACTTTGAAGTTTTTTTCATAAACTTTCCGTAAAGTGGATGCTTAACTTTTCTTTCAATTGATACGGTGATAGATTTATCCATCTTATCACTTACCACACGTCCTACTCTGATTTTTCTCAGGTTTCTTTGTAATTCTTCCATGGTTGGATTTTAAATTGTTGTTATTAATTGATTCCAAGCAGTATGTTGATGGAATCTGTTGTGTTTAAATTAAGTAATTATAGAAGTTAAAAATAATACCCTCTGTAACTCTTTAACTTACTTTACTGCTGTAATAGCAGTTTCCAAACGAGCAATCACCTTACGAGCCTCACGGATACGTAATGGATTTTCAATTGGAGAAATAGCATGAGCAAATTTTAAACGAGCCAAAGCATCTTTTTCAGAAGCTAAAGTGTTTTTCAATTCGTCCAAGCTTAACTTTTGGATTTCTGCGTTTTTCATGACTTTAATTTGATAATCTTCAAATTGATTATTCTTGGTAATCTTTACGAACTACGAAAGAAGTACGAAGTGGCAATTTTTGTGCTGCCAAACGAAGAGCTTCTTGTGCGATTGCTAAAGGAACACCTGCTGATTCAAATAAAATTGTACCTGGTTTGATACTGGCAACCCAATATTCTGGGGCACCTTTACCTTTACCCATACGAACCTCTGCTGGTTTCTTAGTGATAGGCTTGTCAGGGAAAATACGAATCCAAACTTGTCCTTCACGTTTCATTGCACGAGTTACTGAAATACGAGCCGCTTCAATCTGACGAGCAGTGATGCGTCCTGGTTCCAAAGCCTTGATAGCGAATGACCCGAAGTCGATTTCATGACCACGTGTTGCCAATCCTCTTATTCTACCTTTCTGTTGCTTACGGAACTTGGTTCTTTTTGGTTGTAACATTGTTGTATTAAGTCTTTAAGTCGAACAGTCGTGAGTCGTAAGTCCTTAAAACTCACGACATCTGACTAAGATTTCTAATTATCTTTTTCCTCCTGGCTTGTTTCCACCGCCACGATTGTTGCCGCCTGGTTTATTACCACCACCACGGTTGTTAGGATTTCCTCCAGCGGCGTTGTTATTGTTACGACGGTCGCCTTCGCCACCACGTCCACGTCCACCACCACGACGGTCGTTATCATCACGTCCACCACGGTTGTTGCCACCACGAGAGTCGCCACCACCTGCTGAAGCTTGTGATGCTGCAACACCTGCATTTGGAGAAAGGTCACGCTTTCCATAAACTTCACCACGGAATACCCATACTTTGATACCGATTTTTCCGTAAACTGTTAAAGCTTCTGATACTGCGTAATCAATATCCGCACGAAGTGTGTGCAATGGAATACGTCCTTCTTTGTATCCTTCAGAACGTGCCATTTCAGCACCTCCTAAACGACCTGAAAGCTTCAATTTGATACCTTGAGCACCTACACGCATAGCTGATGCGATAGATTGTTTCATGGCACGACGGAATGAAATACGTGCTTCCAATTGTTGTGCGATAGTTTCGCCAATCAATTTAGCATCAATCTCAGGGCGTTTAATTTCAAAAATATTAATTTGAACGTCTTTTCCTGTGATTTTCTTTAATTCTTCCTTGATTTTATCTACTTCTTGTCCGCCTTTCCCAATTACAACACCTGGACGAGCCGTGTTAATTGTAAGGGTAATACGCTTTAAAGTACGCTCGATAATAACCTTAGAGATTGCTCCCTTCGGAATACGTGCGGCTACGTATTTACGGATTTTATCGTCTTCTACTAATTTATCGGCAAAACTCTTTCCGCCATACCAGTTAGAATCCCAACCTCTGACGATACCAAGTCTTAAACCAACGGGGTTTATCTTCTGTCCCATTTTGTGATATTTAGATTTCTTGTCTAATTATTCTGAAATTACTGTTGGTGCTGTTGCTGACGCAACTACAAGCGTGATGTGGTTAGAACGTTTCAAGATTCTATGACCACGACCTTGCGGAGCTGGACGCAAACGTTTTAATGAACTACCGCCATCAACTGTAACGGTTTTAACATATAAGTCAGCTTCTTCTAACTTAACGTCTTCATTTTTGTTTTGCCAGTTTGCGATTGCCGAGAGTAAAAGTTTCTCTACGTGTCTTGCACCAACTTTCGGCTCGTATTTCAAAATACCAAGAGCCTTAGTTACTTTCTGACCTCTAATCATATCTACTACGATTCTCATTTTCTGAGGCGAGGTCGGAATATTATTTAATTTAGCTACTGCTTCCATTGTTTGATTTCGGATTTCGGATTTTGGATTTTGGATTTCAGACTTCGGATTTTACTCCTCACTCGTTACTCTATATTCCGCATTCCAAATTATCTTTTGCCTTTATCTTTTTTTGCTGTGTGACCTCGGAAGTTACGAGTGGGAGCAAACTCACCCAATTTATGCCCAACCATGTTATCTGTTACAAAGACTGGTATAAACTTGTTTCCGTTGTGTACTGCGAAAGTATGTCCAACGAAATCAGGTGAAATCATCGAACGGCGTGACCAAGTCTTGATTACAGACTTTTTACCCGATTCGGTCATGACTTGTACCTTGTTGTCAAGGCGATAGTCTATATAAGGTCCTTTTTTTAATGAACGTGCCATCTACCTATTTTTTCTTTCTACTGATGATAAGACGATTTGATTGTTTGTTCGGTGTACGTGTTTTCTTACCTTTCGCTAATAAACCGTTACGTGAACGAGGGTGACCTCCTGATGAGCGACCCTCACCACCACCCATTGGGTGATCGACTGGGTTCATAACAACACCACGAACTCTTGGACGACGACCTAACCAACGATGACGACCTGCTTTACCCATATTGGTATTCATGTGGTCTGAGTTAGATACCGAACCAATTGTTGCTAAACATCTTGACAATACCATACGCATTTCACCTGAAGGTAATTTCAACGTTGCGTATTTACTATCACGAGCCAACAATTGTGCATAAGTACCTGCTGAACGTGCCATTTCAGCACCTCCGCCTGGGCGAAGTTCAATTGCGTGTACGATTGTACCTGTTGGGATGTTTGCTAAAGGAATAGTATTACCTACTTCTGGAGCTGCTGTTGCAGATGAAATTATAGTTTGTCCAACTTTAATTCCTGCTGGTGCAATGATGTAAGCTTTCTCGCCATCTGTATATTCTACAAGGGCAATACGAGCTGTACGGTTCGGGTCGTATTCTACTGTTAAAACTGTTGCTTCAACATCGAATTTGTTACGGAAGAAGTCGATAATACGATAACGACGTTTGTGTCCTCCACCGATATAACGCATGGCACGGTGTCCATCTGCGTTACGACCACCTGTTCTTTTGATTGGAGCTAACAAAGGCTTGTACGGCTTTGAGGCTGTTATTTCCTCAAAAGTCGGTGCAATTCTTTGACGTTGTCCCGGAGTTGTTGGTTTTATTTTTCTTGTAGCTGCCATTTCTGTGCTTTGTCCAATTTATCGGGATGAACTCCCATAGTGACCAGTTTGTTATTTCCTCAAAAGTCGGTGCAATTCTTTGACGTTGTCCCGGAGTTGTTGGTTTTATTTTTCTTGTAGCTGCCATTTCTGTGCTTTGTCCAATTTATCGGGATGAACTCCCATAGTGACCAGTTTGCAGTTATCAGGTATCAGGTACCAGTTATCAGTTACTACACTCAACTTTAATTTTACTTCTAATTATTTAAATATTAAATTTCAGATGCTAATTATCTAATTGCTAAATGTTTACTGTTAATTGTTTACTGTTTACTGTTAATTGTTCACTGAATTAAATTCCATCATAGAAATCAATAACTTCACCTTTAGCGATAGTTACGATTGCTTTTTTGAATGTCGAAGTAATACCAGATGTTACCTTAGTTCTGGTACTTCTTGATTTCTTCTTACCAAATTGACGAAGAGTGTTTACGGCTACCACCTCAACACCATACATTTTCTTTATTTCCTTTGCAATTTCGATTTTATTCGTTTTGCCAGCAACTTCAAAAACGTATTGACCGCCTTTCTGTAAGTCCTGAGATTTCTCAGTAAGAATTGGTCTTTTGATAATGCTCATTGTTTTCAGTCTTAAAGTCGTAAGTCATAAGTCGTAAGTTTTAAATTATACAACCTTTAACTTCTGACTGCTATTATTTACTAAAAGATGATTCGATTGTTGAAATTGCTTCTTCTACGATAAGTAGTTGAGTAGCATTTACTAAATCATAAGTATTGACTTGACCAGCCGTTCCAATAGTTGTTTTTGGCAAATTACGACCTGACAAATAGATATTCTTATTGTCTTCTGGTAAAATCAACAATGTTTTCTTTCCTGCTAATGACAAAGCATCTAATAATGCGATGTACGATTTAGTTTTTGGAGAATCGAAAGAGAAGTTTTCTAAGATGGTTACGTTTCCTCCTTGAGCCTTAGCAGCAAAAGCAGATTGACGAGCCAATGATTTAACTTTCTTATTCAATTTGAAAGAGTAATCTCTCGGTCTTGGTCCGAAAATACGTCCACCACCTTTCATTAAAGGCGACTTAGCTGAACCTGCACGAGCACCACCAGTTCCTTTTTGTTTTTTCAACTTACGAGTTGAACGAGAAACTTCTGCTCTTTCTTTTGATTTGTGAGTTCCTTGACGTTGGTTTGCCAAGAATTGCTTCACGTCTAACCAAACTACGTGTTCGTTTGGTTCGATGCCAAAGATTTCGTCAGAAAGCGTTACTTTCTTTCCTGTTTCTTTGCCTTGTATATTTAAAACTGATAATTCCATTTGTCTAATTTGAAAATTAGTTAATTTGAAAATTTGAAAATTGATTACGGTTGATATATCGAAATTGCGATTAAATATCTTTCAAATTTTCAAATCTATTTTTCAAGAATAACGTATGAGTTTTTCGCTCCTGGGACAGAACCTGACACTACGATAAGGTTTTTATCTGCGTAAACTTTCAAGATTTGTAAATTTTGAACGGTTACACGATTTCCACCTGTACGACCCGCCATGCGAATACCTTTGAATACACGAGATGGGAATGAACAAGCACCAATTGAACCTGGGTGACGACCACGGTTGTGTTGTCCGTGAGTTTGTCCACCTACCCCTGCAAATCCATGACGTTTAACAACACCTTGAAAACCTTTACCTTTAGATGTTCCCACGGCATCAACGAAGTCACCTTCTGCGAACAATTCTGCTGTAACGGTTTCTCCTAATGTAAGTGGTGAGTCAAAAGATCTAAACTCTACGAGTTTTTTCTTTGGAGTGGTACCTGCTTTTTTGAAGTGACCTAAAAGAGGTTGCGTAGTATGCTTCTCTTTTTTCTCGCCATAGCCTAACTGAATAGCACTATAACCTTCTTTTTCTACTGTTTTTACTTGCGTTACTACACAAGGACCGGCTTCAATCAGCGTACAAGCGAAGGCAGAACCATCAGCGTTGTAGAGGCTGGTCATACCGATTTTCTTTCCGATAATTCCAGACATTTTATTAGAATAAAACGTTAATAATTGATTGTAAATGAACGAGTTACGATTGTCTCACGACAGTCTCCGTAAAACGGATTGCAAAGGTCGGAATTTTATTTGGCATAAACAAAAATCTATGAAAATAAATTCACATTCACTTAAGCGACAGAAATAAAAGGATAGCAACAAGATATGCTCGGGCAGGACAGAACCGAAGGTCTGTAATACGAAAGAATGTTCTTGTGTAGCTTAACATTAAAATTAATTGCTGGGCATTCAACACATTAATCCAATATCAGTTCTGACACTCATTGATTTGAAATATGATAACTAACATTTCAAACTATTTGTAAAAGTTTGACCTTTACTGAATGATTTAAGAGATAAATTATTTCTGAGAATTTTTAAATTTTATCAAGTTCTGCCAACCTGTATAAAAATGGAGAAATATTTAGCTCACTAAATCGGACTGCAAAATTAGCAGTTTCTTTTTGAAATACAAGGGGTTATGGAAAATATTTTCTATTTTTTCCTATAATTTTTATCAGCTAAAGTGATTCCTATTGGTAGCACTCATTTTTATTGAAAATTAACAACTTTTTATTGCTTACATCCGCTTGCTAAAATTCATCTGACAAAACCAAAGTCCTTGATTATCTTTGTAATTATTATAGTTGAAATCGGAAACGTAGATTCATTTTTCCATCGAATCTATTCTCCTACGTATTTACAAAATATTATCCCATGAAAATATCTATCATTACGGTTTCTTTTAATAGTGCTAAAACTATCCGTCAGACCATTGAAAGTGTGCTGGCTCAAGATTATACTGATTTGGAGTATATTGTGGTTGATGGAGCATCAAAGGATGGAACAGTTGATATTTTGAAGTCTTTTGGCAATAGAATTAAATTCATTTCCGAACCAGACAAGGGAATTTATGATGCTTTGAATAAGGGTGTGAAGATGGCTACGGGCGAAGTAATTGGCACAATTGGTGGTGATGATTTTTATCCTAACAACCAAGTAATTAGTCATATTGTAAGAGCGTTTCAAAATAATAATACGGAGGCTGTTTATGGTGATAAGCAATATGTGAATATGGGAGATGACGATACTATTGTACGTTACTGGCGGTCGGGTGAGTATGTACGTAAGAATTGGTTGAAAGGTTGGATGCCTCCACATTTGTCATTTTACTTAAAAAAATCTGCTTTTGAAAAGTACGGTTATTACATTACTGATTTTACGTGTTCGGGAGATTATGAGTTAATGTTAAGAATGTTATATAAAAATAATCTTTCAGCAACTTATTTGCCCGAGGTGGTAATGACGATGCGAAATGGAGGAACAAGTACCGCTTCTTGGAAACATCGCTACCGTGCCAATATGGAAGACCGTAGGGCATGGGCAATTAATAATCTAAAACCACATTGGTACACGCTTTGGATGAAACCAATTGCTAAAATTGGGCAGTTGTTCATGAAGTCTTGATTAAGTCGTAAGAAAAGTATGAAGAGTAATTAAAGTATTTAAATTTACGAACAGGAATGTTCGTGTTACATATATGCGTATAATTTTGCTTACCCAAGATGACCCATTTTATTTGGCTCAAAACATTGATTATTTAATTAAAAATATGCCTAAGCACTCGGAAGTAGTGGCTACGGTGGTTTTTGATGTTTCTCCTTTTGGTAAAAGAGAATCGTTCAGCGATAAACTCAAAAAAACTTACGATATTTTTGGGTTAGGGTTCTTTATGAATTACGGGGTAAAATTCGTAATGTCAAAAATAAATCCAAACAAAAAGGTTAAAAACATTCTGGCAAAACACAATGTACCTCTGGTAGAAATTGAAGGAAATATTAACAAAGTGGAAAATCTGGAACGTTTGAAAGCGTACAAGCCTGATTTATTGATTTCAATTGCGGGAAATCAGATTTTCAAATTACCACTTATTAATCTGGCTCCGAAAGGCTGTCTGAATTTACATACCGCACTTTTGCCTAAATATCGTGGTTTAATGCCTTCTTTTTGGGTATTGAAAAACAATGAAAAATACACGGGTGTCTCTGTATTTTTTGTGGATGAAGGAATTGATAGTGGAGATATTTTAGTCCAGAAGAAAGTAGAAATTGGTAATAAAACCCAAGCGGAGCTGATTGACCATACTAAATTGTTAGGAATGCAGGCAATTTTGGAGTCGGTTGAAAAAATACACACGGGTGGGTACGAGTTAGTTCCAAACCCAAATGAAGAAATGACATATTTTTCTTTCCCTACTAAAAATGATGTAAAAGAGTTTTTGGCAGCGGGGAAGAGGTTTTACTAATTTAGTTATGAGTTATGAATGATATGTTATGAGTTTTAGAGAACATCATTTTTACATTCATTTTCAAGGACTCACTCATAACTCATCATTCATAACTTAAAAAAATGAATATTCTTACTTTTGATATAGAAGAGTGGTTTCATATTTTGGATAATGATTCGACTAAAACAGAGGCGGATTGGGCGAAATATCCAACTCGAATCCATGAAAATATGGAGCGAATTTTCCAACTTTTAGAAGATACAAATCAACAAGCAACATTTTTCTGCTTGGGTTGGGTGGCTCGTAAACATCCCGAAATTATACGTTCCATTGCCGACCGAGGTTATGAAATTGCCACACATTCTGATTTGCACCAATTGGCTTACGAACAAAATAGAACAGAATTTAAGAATGACTTAGAAACGTCCATCAAAGCCTTAGAAGATGTTATTGGTAAGAAAATCAGGGCATATAGAGCCCCAGGATTTTCGATAAAGCAAGAAAATAAGTGGGTTTTTGAAGTCTTAGCTGAAAATGGCATTGAAATAGATTGTTCGGTTTTCCCTGCAAAACGTTCACACGGTGGTTTTGAACAATTTGGCGTTGCTGAACCTTGCTGGATTGATATTGATGGAATTCGCTTGAAAGAATTTCCAATTAATACTTTTAATGGGTTTGGAACTCCTTTGATTTTTTCGGGAGGTGGATATTTTAGATTGCTTCCTTACACGGTTTTACAACAATTGACAAAACAGTCGGAATACGTGATGACTTATTTTCACCCAAGAGATTTTGATGCAAATCAACCAATGATTGAAGAATTGAGTCGCTTACGAAAGTTTAAATCCTATTATGGTTTGGCAGGTTGTTTGGGGAAACTCAATGAATTATTAACTAATTTCCCATTTATTGATTTAGCTTCTGCCGAAAAATTAATTGATTGGAATACGGCAAAAACAGTAAAAATTTAATTCTTAATCCTGTTTATTCAAAAGTCTTCATCCCCAATTATTTGGACGAAGACTTTTGATTTTTACGCCATTTATCATCTACACTTGTGCAACTCTAAACGGCTGAATGTCAAATTTCACCCAAACTTTTTCTTGAATATACGGCTCATTATCAATCCAGTATTGGAGTTGTTTTTCATCTTCAAATTGTAGAATCATGGTTGAGCCAATCATCATCCCATTATTGTCTAAAATGGCTCCTCCGATTATAAAATTCCCATTTTCTTTTAGTTTTTTTGCCCCTTCAAAATGAAAAGGTCTAACAGACATTCTCCTTTCAAGAGCATACTCATCTGTGCCGTCGTAAGCAGTTATAAGATATTGATTCATGGATTTATAATTTTGACTCAAATTTATGAAGGAATGTGTGACTTTTAAAAGTAATATGTGTCTTAAAACATAGATTAATTATATTGTTTATGAAATAAGTATTAGCTCTACCCAATTTATTCAGATTTTGTCTCTTTTGTTTTACTACCCCAACAACTACGTATTTACGAAGAATACATGAACAAGAAAATACCATTATTCAATCCGCCAATTACCCTTAAACATTATGACTCCAAATTTTATAAATTTTATTAGGCAGTTTGTTCCATTTACTGACGAAGAAATACAAAATGCGACCCACTTATTTACAGAAAAATCACTAAAAAAAGGGGAATTTTGGGTAAAAGAAGGGGAATTTAATGCTGATATGCTTTTTGTTAACAAGGGAATGTTACGGTCGTATTTTGTGAAAGATGAAATCGAAAAAACTTTTGATTTAACTATTGAGAATCAATTAGTAACTTGTACATATTGCCACTCATTCAGACTTCCCAGCAAAGATTACATTCAAGCGGTTGAAGATACTTACTTGTGTATCATCTCAAAAGACAATTTAGATGCCCTATATACACAATCAGTTAAATGGGAAAGACTTAGCCGAATGTTATTTGAAGGTTATACCATTGGACAAGAAATTAGACTACGTTCATTCATTGCAGAAACAGCCCAAGAACGTTATGAGCAATTAGTGAAGAACCAGCATGAATTAATACGAAGAACTCCGCAGATATATTTGGCCAATTTCTTGGGCATTACGCCTCAATCATTGAGTCGCTTGCGTAGAAAAATCACGAGTAAATAAAGGAGGAATCGAGACGGGATAAATGGAGACAGGTGAAACCAAAATTCGATTTCCATTCTTCCTGTCTTCATTCCTCCTGTCTCCTTAAATACTTACCAGTTCAAAATTACCTTCTCAATAATATCACAAGCTTCATTCATTTGTGCATCTGTAATAACTAATGGCGGAGCAAAACGGATTTTATTTCCATGCGTTGGTTTTGCCAAAAGTCCGTTTTCTTTGAAAGCCATACACATATTCCAAGCGGTTTCTCCTTCTTCTGAATCATTGATTTCAATGGCATTCAAAAGCCCTTTCCCTCTCACAATGGTCAATAAATCAGGGCGTTTTGCCATAATATTGGTCATTCTTTTTCTGAATAATTGCCCCATTTCTTCCGAATTTTCAGCTAATTTTTCATCTTGAACGACCTTCAAAGCAGCAACCGTAACAGCACAAGCCAAAGGATTTCCTCCGTAAGTTGAACCGTGTTCTCCTGGTTTGATAGTCAACATGATTTCGTCACGACAAAGCACTGCCGAAACTGGATATGTTCCACCCGAAAGTGCTTTTCCGAGAATCAAAATATCTGGTTGAAAACCTTCGTGGTCGCAAGCCAAACGCTTTCCTGTACGTGCGATTCCCGTTTGCACTTCATCGGCAATGAATAGTACGTTTTTCTCACGACACATTTCGTAAGCTTTTTTCAAATATCCTTCATCTGGAACAACTACGCCCGCTTCTCCTTGAATGGGTTCAACCATAAAACCTGCCACATTTGGGTCTTTCAAAACCTCCGCCAAAGCCTCTAAATCATTGTACGGAATAATTTCATACCCTTGTAAAAGTGGCCCGTAATCAGAATAACTTGATGGATCGGTTGATGATGAAATGGCAGCAATAGTACGTCCCCAGAAATTACCTGCGGCATAAACCGTTTTGGCTTGGTCTTGTGGAACTCCTTTTACTTTGTATGCCCATTTACGGGTTAATTTCAAGGCTGTCTCCCCTCCTTCTGCTCCTGAATTCATCATCAAAACTTTGTCGTAACCGAAGTATTCACATAAGAATTTCTCACAAATACCTAATTGGTCATTGTAAAATGCTCTTGAGGTTAATGTCAAATTTTGAGCTTGGGCTACCAAAGCTTGAACAATTTTAGGGTGACAATGTCCTTGATTGACAGCACTATAAGCCGAAAGAAAGTCGAAATATCTATCGCCTTCTACGTCCCAAACGAATACGCCTTCTCCACGTTGGAGAACTACGGGCATGGGATGATAATTATGAGCTCCGAAACGGTCTTCGAGTTGAATGGCTTTATCGGTTGCTGATTCTATATTGATATTTTGTGTTGTGGAAGTCATGGTATTTTTTTTGAGGCACAAAGTAGCAAAGCCACCAAGGCACAAAGTGATTGAGCGAGAATGAATTAATTGAAAATAATGATACTAAAAGATGGTTTTGGATTAAGCAATCCCAAAGCCTCCAAAGAGATTTATCACGTACAAGATTTGTACAGAAACGGTAAGAATACGATGAATTTTGCAGAAATGACCATAAAGCGAACTCGTAGTAAACACACGACTCTTCATCTTTTGAGCAAAGAGTTTAAATCCGTAATGATATTTACATTGATATTCGTTCATATTCCTCAAAAATACGAAAGAATAAACTTTTTTCAAAAATGCTTGTTGAAGGTTTAATGGAAAAGAAGACAAAAAATACGCAAGAATCCAACAGAGGGCTATTAAAAGAAGATATTTATCTGAATGAACAAGGCTTTATGGTTTTTACGGAAGCCTATCACCTAAAACGTGGATATTGTTGTAAGAACGGGTGTAGACATTGTCCTTATGGGTTTCGGAAGGGGTGATTACCATCTCTTAAAACCTGAACGTGGACGACAAATAAAGGAGAATGGTCTTTTCGTCTCACATTTTTCTTTTATTTCCCTCCAATGATTTATCAACAATTCAACCATTTGCCAATAGGTATAACCTTTCCCTTTAGGTGGCGAAATAAAGAATACGCCTACTCCATGTTTTTCAAAAAGGTCTCTTTGGGGTTTTGTTCGGTGGATGTTTTTATCTTGCGTTATAACAACACCATTCAGTTTGCCAACTTGTGGAATCCAATCTTCGTCTTTAATGCCTTTTCCAAATACTTCTTTGATTGATAATACCTCAAATCCATCAGCCATTGGTTGCTCTAATATGTGTAGTCCTTTTGCTAAAAAAGGAGATAAATTTTCGTCAATAAATATTTTCATTAAGCGGCATTACGGTGAAAATCAATAGCATCTTTCACTTGCTTTGATGTAAGTTCAAAAATATTTGCGATTACTTTTAATGGCTCTCCTGCACGATATAGGTCAAAAACTGTTTCTGTGAGAATATTGGTATCCCCAATAATAGGCTGTCCGAATTGTCTATGTGGGTCAATGATTATTTCATGATTTTTTCCGAGGGGATAAAACCTTGTAGCTAATGAATTAACATCAAAATCTATACTTTTACAGAATGGTTCTAAGATTTCTTTGATATTGATTTGTAGGGTTTTATCGGCTTCAATAATCTCTCCAACTTCACCACTGAAAAAGATATTTTTTCCATCAGTAAGTATATTAGATTTGGCAAAAGGATATTTCGTTTTATAGACTTCCGCTAAGACGTCATGGGCTTTATTTATCTTAAAGCTACTCACACCATTCAATCTTAATTGATAAAAAGTATAGAATTCAATAAGGGTATAAAAATTTGTAACCTGTCCTTTTCCAGAACCTTGCGAAAAGGTAGTATGTTCACCTTGTGCGAATTTTTCATTCCAATATTCTTTCATCCAACGCCTAACTTTGGCAGTTGGAAGTCTCAGTATGGAAGCAATATCAGGAATTGTATAAATCCCTGTTCCAATATCAAATATGTTTTTTTTATCGAAGGTCAATTTTGTTTATTTTGTTTTGTAAAATTACAAATACAATACCAAATTAAGTAGGAAATACTAAAATTTCAATATTTATTGAAAACCTATTTCAAATTATCAACTTCTTTTTTCAATAGTTTTTCATATAACTCTGCCCTATCTTTATACTCATTTTTTTGACGCTCAATTTCATCTATTTTAAGCATAAGTTCTTTTTCTTTATTTCCTAAAAACATATCTCCGTTACCTCTAAAAAGCCATTCTAAACTTAAATTGGGAATTGTCTCAAACAGAACATATAATTTTCCAACATTGGGATTTTTCTCACCGCTTATCCAATTTGTTAAATTCTGAGAACGGTCGTTTAGGTATTCACTTGCAAATTTATTAACACTTCCTCCTGCAAAAGTATCAACAAGCAATTTCAAATTAAGTTGAATTATTTTCATTTTTTATTCTATTTTATTGAATTATTTTCAACAATATTACAATAAAATATCAATTCTATAAGAAAAGGCTTTCTGAAATTCTAAGTCTCCAGAAAGCCTTTTTTATACTATTTACAATTACTTCAAAAACTCATAAATCCCCGCAACGCCTTGTCCGCCACCTACACAGGCAGAAACCATTCCGTATTTCTGATTTCTTCTTCGCATTTCGTTGAATAATTGAACAGATAATTTCGCTCCCGAACAACCCAGTGGGTGTCCGAGGGCAATGGCTCCTCCGTTCATGTTGATTTTTGAACGGTCTAAATCCAATTCTTTAATCACTGCCAACGACTGTGCAGCAAAGGCTTCGTTCAATTCAATTTGGTCGATGTCGTTGATGCTTAATCCTGCTTTTTTCAATGCCAACGGAATAGCGGCAACGGGTCCGATTCCCATGATGCGTGGCTCTACGCCTGCGGTTGTGTAGGTAATCATACGGGCAATTGGTTCAAGATTCAACTCTTTTACCATGGCTTCCGACATCACCATTACGAAAGATGCACCGTCTGAAGTTTGTGATGAATTACCTGCTGTTACGCTTCCACCTGCCGCAAAAACGGGTTTTAGATTCGTTAAGGCTTGCATGGTTGTTCCTGCTCTTGGTCCTTCGTCGGTATCAACAATTGATTCACGGGTCTTTTTCTTTCCTGTGTTGGCATCAAAATACGTTTCCTTCACAGTTATTGGCACAATTTCATCCTTGAAAAGTCCAGCGGCTTGGGCAGCTAATGCCTTTGTGTGTGATTCTACGGCAAATTCATCTTGCTCTTCACGAGTAATTTTAAACTGCTCCGAAACTTGTTCTGCCGTCAAACCCATTCCGATATAATAATCAGGGTTTTTCTGAGCGATATCAAAATTCAAGGCCATTTTGTAACCCGTTGTTGGGACTAATGACATAGATTCTGCTCCACCCGCAATGATACAATCGGCAATTCCTGCGTGAATTTTTGCCGATGCCAAAGCAATTGCCTCCAAACCAGAACCGCAAT
>JAAFIU010000244.1 GCA_013298805.1 Cytophagales bacterium
AAATTACTCATTTTTAGTGATTCATTCACGTAAAATACAAAGCAATTCTTTTGATTGTAAATCAGTTTATATCTTTAAAAATCAGGTTTTTATAAATATTTTAGGGGGCTTCTCTAAGTATTTTTTTAATAAAAATGCAGATTTAATAATTTTTTCATTCTAAAAATACAAAATCTAATCCATATGAAGTATCTAATTGTAGGTCTTGGAAATATCGGACCTGAGTATCTGCTCACTCGTCATAATGTAGGTTTTATGGTTCTTGACCGACTAAGCGGTAGTTTCGAGACGAAGTTTACGATGGAGCGTCTCGCTTATCACGCAGAGATAAAACATAAAGGCAAACAAATACACTTAATAAAACCAACTACTTTCATGAATTTGAGCGGTAAAGCCGTTAATTATTGGATGAAAGAATTGAAAATTGAAAAAGAAAATGTTCTTATCATCACAGACGATATTGCTTTACCTTATGGCAAGCTAAGAATGAAACCCAAAGGCTCGCACGGGGGACATAATGGACTACGAAATATTCAAGAAATATTAGGCTCTCCCGAATACCCTCGATTACGCTTTGGAGTAGGGGATGATTTTGGTAAAGGAAGACAGATAGAATATGTTTTGGGTAATTTTGAAGGACAACAAATTGAGCAACTTCCAGAGTATCTTGACCGTGCCTCAGAAATGATTTTGAGTTTCTGTTTACAAGGCTTAGATAAGACTATGAACGCTTTTAATCAGTAATTGTACTATTTTAATATTTTGAAAATATTTTCAAAAACAGTAAAACAAAATAATAATATTTTTTTTATTGTTTTACGAAATATTATTTGGTTCTGAATGCCTTGAAATACTGAAAAGTATATGTTTTTGCTTGACATTGAGCTATTTATGATTTAGAATAATAAGGCAATTGCAAGAAATATTTGCAAGATTGGAAAATATTGCAGAACTTTGCATCGTTAAATAAGTCGAAAGCTTATTTAGACAAAACTAAGATTGCTTAAAAAATATTTTTTAAATTTTGTGACTTATAAATTATTATTCCGTTACAAGTACATAAGCAAAAAACACTAATTTTATTGAACTTTTTGTAACAAAATTAATGTTATCAGATTATATATTAAACAAGAAAATATAAAAGAGTTTTTCTTGATTTTTGTCGAAAAAAACTTGTATTTTAATGTTTAATTTTGCGACTATTTTGACTAAATACCTAACCATTTTTATTTCAAAATAAAGCAATTTAGCGTAGAGTGTTACAATGTATAAAACATTGAATTAAACATAAAGATTTTTCATAGTTAAATAGGTTTAGAGGTAAGACGGGAAAGGGCGTTTCCTTTGGAAACGCCACTTTTTTCAAACTAATCATTTCAAGGTAGAGATTTTGATTGATGGAGCATCTGATTAGTTATTAAAAAGATTAGTACAGTTATTTTTCATAGTTAAATAGGTTTAGAGGTAAGACGGGAAAGGGCGTTTCTCTTGGAAACGCCACTTTTTTTAAAGCTAATCAGTCAAGGTAAAGGTTGGACATGATGGAGTATTCGATTAGTTTTTGGTATAGCAATTTTTCATAGTTAAATAGGTTTAGAGGTAAGACGGGAAAGGGCATTGCTTATGGCGATGCTCTTTTTTTATGTTTCAAGGCTACAAAAAACTTATCAAATAAGCTGTGATTTAGAGAACGATGAAATTAACATAAGGAAATTTTAGAGTTATTTTTTTATAAACGGAACAATACTTGCCCATGCAGCCGCAAAATTATCATTATGGCATTCATGCCCTGTATTTGGAATGATACTGATTTGATGATTGGGAATAAATCTCGCAGCACTTACTACACGCTCCACAGGATTTCCGCCATCTTTATCGCCAGCCATTACCAAAACAGGACATTTTATTGTACTCAATAAATCTTTGTTCACCGTAACATTATTGTAGCAATTGGCTACTTGTGTAAATAAATCCTCTACTCTATTGGGTTCGGGCATGAGCTTTAATTGCTGTTCCCAAAATGGTTTATCCATTTCCATTGCTTGCTTTGCCGTAAACTTAAATTCTCTCAAGCCTGGACTAATTTCGCCTGCACCAATGACAATCATTTTCTTTACTCTTTCTGGATACATCGCTCCTAATTTGTAAGCCGAATATCCTCCATCGCTAAAACCAAGCACCATAACGCTGTCTTTAGTAACAGCATTGATAACCGTCATGGCATCGTTGGCTCTTTGTTCAAGGGTAAGTAGTTCTGTACCCAATTTTGATTTGCCATGACCACGAGTAGAGATTGCTATAACTTGAAAATTTTGTTTCAATTGTTCAATAAAATCAGTAAACTCAACTATTGAACCAAATAATCCGCCGTGTAATAACACAATCGGTTGACCTTTACCATAAACCTCATAATAGATTTTGGCATCTTTCGTCTGTACATATTTGCCAACTTTGGAATTATTCCCATAAGGGATATTATTCACCACATTAGCAGGCTGGAACGCTCTTCTTAGAGGCTTCTGCCCATAAGTATTTGATAATGAAATAAATACAGCTAAAAATATAATAATTTTAGAATACATAGAGATTTATGTTAAATACACTGATTAATAAGTCTTCATTCTTCTTTGGATGAGTTTACGTAATTTTCATGCTCACGACCGCCGAAACTGTATGAAATCTAATTTTATTTTTTTCAAGTACAAAGGTATCTGTACCAAATGGAATAGTAGCAACCTCGTAAGGAGAGTGAAAAAACAACTTGGTATTTTTTTCCTCTCCTTAACTAAAAACAACTCCTCTCCTACAGGTCATATTTAGAAAACCACAATAACAAGAAGAAAATAGTGTGATATGAAGTAATATCTAATTTCTCAAAAATGGAACAATACTTGTCCAAGCAGCTTCAAAGTTTTCTGTAAAACATTCATGTGTTGTATTGGGAATGATACAGATTTGATGTTTTGGAATAAATCTTGCTGCTTTAACAACTCGCTCAACTGGATTACTGTCATCTTTATCTCCCGCCATAACTAATACAGGGCATTTGATATTTCCCAAAAGGTCTTTTCCGACGGTTAATTTACTATAACACGTATTTACGCCAGCAAACAAATCTTCTAATCTATTTGGTTCTGGCATGAGTTTTAATTGTTGTTCAAAAAAAGCTTTATCGAATGACATTGCTTGTTTGGCTGTGAAATTAAATTCTCTCACCCCAGGATATAGTTCTCCAGCACCAATGACTATCATTTTTTTTACACGATTTGGATACGTGGATGCTAATTGATAGGCAGCATAACCACCATCGCTGAAACCGAGCAATGTTACACTGTCTTTGGTAACAGCATTAATTACCGCCATCGCATCATTTGCACGTTGTTCAAGTGAAATAGGGTCAGTTCCTAATTCTGATTTACCATGCCCACGGAGAGAAATGGCAATTACTTGATAGTTTTGCTTTAACTGGTCAATAAAATCTGCCATTTCAACAGTAGAACCAAATAAACCACCATGTAATATTAGAATCGATTGTCCTTTTCCATACACCTCATAATAGATTTTGGCATCTTTAGCTTGTACATAATGTCCTGCCTCTGGATTATTTCCGTAAGGGATTTTATTCACCACATTAGCAGGTTGGAACGCTCTAATTAAAGGTTTTTGTGCCTGAATAGTTGATATAAAAAATAGAAAAATGAATGTTTGTATTATTCTTGAAATCATCTTGATAATTGGTTAATGTTCGTAATTGCCTTTATTCGTAATCATAAAAACCTTTTCCTGCCTTTTTTCCCCATTCTCCTTTGGTGTATTTTTCAACAACCGTTGGCGACGGTCTATCGGCTGGGTCACCAGATTCTCTGTACTTTTCCATGCCTACATGATAGGTCAAATCTATTCCTGTTAAGTCTAATAAAGAAAAAGGTCCCATCGGATAACCCAAACCGTTCTTGGCGGCAGTATCTATGTCTTCAAAACTTGCCACACCCATATCCAATAATTTCAGGGCTTCTTGTCTGGTGGCTTGCAAGAGACGATTCACTAAAAAACCATAGATTTCTTTATGCAACAATACGGGTGTTTTGCTCATTTTTGTTGCGGTATTCATGACAGCCTCAGCCGTTTCTTCCGAAACATGTGAGCCTTTCACGACTTCTACACACTTCATCACCAAAGCAGGATTGAAAAAGTGCATATTGCACACTTTGTCAGGTCGGTTGGTGGCATCGGCAATTTTAGAACTTACGATATAAGAACTGTTCGTTGCCAAAATCGTGTGAGCAGGGCAAAGTTTGTCTAACTCAGCGAAGAGCTTTCTTTTTACGTCCAATTTCTCGATAATGGCTTCAATTACAAGGTCGGCATCAGTTACAGCTTCATCTAAATTAAGTGTAAAAGCAATGTTTGTTTGTACTTGCTTGGCAGCTTCTTCGCTTAACTTTCCTTTAGCTACTCGTTCTTTTAGATAGTTATCAGCAAACGAAATCGCTTTTTCCAAAATATCAGGATTAGAATCCGTACATTTTACACTGAATCCCGATAAAGCGGCACACATTGCAATCTGATGCCCCATATTACCCGCTCCAATAACGGCTACTTTTTGTATTTCCATGTTTTTATGAGTGATAAGTTATAAGTGATGAGTTATGAGTGAAAAAGTGATGACTAAAATTTGAATTGAAAAATTATTCCATTCAAATACTCATCACTTATCGTTCATCACTCATCACTACTCTTGTTTCTCCACCAATTAGCCAACAATGAACCCGAAATGGTCATCCACGGAACTGAAATAGCCGAAGCCAAACCAACCGTAGCAATTTTGCCCATTTGTAGAGCAATACCAGAGGCAAGTCCACCATTTTGCATACCTACTTCTAATGAAATTGTACGGCATGATTTTTCATCAAGTCCCATCAATCTACCACTCCAATACCCTAATAAATAGCCAATTGAATGATGAATCATGGAAGATAAAAATAACAAAGGACCAATAGCTAATAGTGAATCTCTACCCGAAGAAACAATGACAATCAACATCATTAATACGCCTGTCATAGAAATAATTGGCATAACTGTTTGAAGCCATTTTACACCATTTCTAATCAATTTATTGATAATTAACCCCAATGCAATTGGCACAAGAATAATTTCAACCACATGAATCATCATTTTCAAGAAATCAATTTCGACGTATTGTCCAGCCAATATTTTCATCAAAAATGGAGTCATAATTGGGGCTGCTAAAGTTGAAATCGCTGCAATTGTAACCGATAAAGGCATATTTGCTTTGGCAATAAAAGCAAGTACATTGGAAGTTACGCCACTTGGCACAGAGCCAATCAAGATAACCCCTGCCGCAATTTCGGGTGGAAAACCGAAGCTTTTTGCCAACACAACTGCCACTAAAGGCATAATGGTAAAATGACTTACCAGTCCGATAATAACCGCTTTGGGTGTTTTTATAACCCCTTCAAAATCTTTCAAACTCATTTCTGTTCCCATCGAAAACATAATCAACTGAATGAGAGGGACAATCAGACTCGTGAATTTAAAATCGCCAATTTTCTGAAAATATTGAGGGTAATACATTCCTAAAGCAACCGCTGCGAATACCCATATAGTAAAACCCATTTGTTTGATAATAGGTACGCCACGCCCACCCAATGCCAAACAAACCAACGAGCCTATAACAAAAGGACCTGTTGTTACGAAGTCAATCCCAAAAATCAACATCCATATTGCTACAAGCCCTAAAATAGCAGAACTTATCAACAAGAATTTGTATATTTTTTGCATAAATAATGAGGATAGTGGTTTTTACAATTGTCAAAATCAATCCATTTTGGTTACTTTCAAATCTCTAAAAAAACCTTCTGTTCCAATTTCTATCCAAAGCCCAATACCCCCTTGGGTATTCTCGCCCAATTTTAAGTCATTGACAATCAAAACAGGGTATTTACTATTATTTAAAAACAATTGGGCTACTTTATCTTTTACTTCAATACGCATCGTAATCCATTCATTTAAGCCCATATCCGAGTATGATTCGTATTTTTCAGGGCTTATTTGTCTTAGTTTATCAAATTTAAAATCGGGATAAGCATAATATTGGATGCTATGATTACGCCTTATTTGGTCATCAGCACGACCATTTGTAGGGCGTATATAAATGGATTCGTAGGTTGAATTTTTATCGTCAATTCTGAAAGCTACGCCAATAAACCCTCTTGCAAAGGCTGGGGCATTTTTTAATAAACGGCTCAAAACCTTGACTTCTATCACGCCGTTTTTAAAATTCAAATCTTTTATTCTAACAAAAGTGGGTTCATCAACAGGCTTTATCGTAGAATCTTTGACCACTTTCAACACTTGTATCCCTTCCATTTTTTCAAACGACATATAAACTTGGTTAGGCTGAAGTGTCTTGTCATTTAGATTGATTTTTTGAGCCGATAAGTTTTTACAAACAATTAAAAAACAGATAAAAA
>JAAFIU010000086.1 GCA_013298805.1 Cytophagales bacterium
AAAACCTGGGCAAAGACCTTTCTGTCTGTTGGATTTCTTTCCTGATGATTTTGTCTTGGTTGTGGATGAAAGTCACGCTACGATGCCCCAAATTAGAGCGATGTGGGGAGGCGACCGTTCTCGAAAGGAAGCTTTGGTGGATTATGGTTTCCGTTTGCCTTCGGCGATGGATAATCGTCCGCTGACTTTCCAAGAATTTGAGAATATTACGGGACAAACCGTTTTTGTTTCGGCAACTCCTGCGGATTATGAATTAAGGCGTTCGGAAGGTGTCGTAGTCGAGCAGATTATTCGTCCAACGGGATTACTTGACCCCGAAATTGAAGTACGTCCAAGTCTCAACCAAATTGATGATTTATTAGAAGAAGTTCATAAACGAATAAAGAGTGAAGAACGGGTTTTGATAACGACTTTAACCAAAAGAATGGCAGAAGAGTTGTCAAAATATTTGGAAAGAGTTGGCGTGAAATGCCGTTATATTCACTCGGAAGTAAAAACCTTAGACCGTATCGAAATCCTGCGAGAATTACGTTTGGGCGTGTTTGACGTACTCGTGGGCGTGAACCTCTTGCGTGAAGGCTTGGATTTACCCGAAGTATCTTTGGTAGCAATTATGGATGCCGACAAAGAAGGTTTCTTGCGTGATATTCGCTCATTAATTCAAACCATTGGGCGTGCCGCACGTAACGACCACGGGAAAGTTTTAATGTACGCCGACCGCATTACGGGGTCGATGGAAAAGGCAATTGATGAAACAAACCGCCGTAGAGCTATTCAGTTGGAATATAATCAGGCAAATGGAATTACGCCAAAAACCATTTTGAAATCGAAAGAAAAAATCATGGAGCAAACGTCTATTGCGGACGTGATGGGCAAGCCAATCAAGAACTTAAAATACTATACCGAACCACAAGAAATTCAAATGGCTGCCGACCCAGTTGTGGCATATATGACCAAAGACGAATTGGCAAAACAAATCAAAAAGGTACAAACCGATATGGAAAAAGCCGCCAAAGAATTAGACTTCATCGCTGCTGCCCGCCTGCGTGATGAAATGTTGGGTTTGAAGAAGTTGATGGAGGGGAAGAAATAGATTTATATAAAAACATAGGTTCTACAAAGGTTGTATTTCTCCGAGATATTGAAAACAAATGACTTCGGAGAAGTGTGACCTTTGTAGAAATAAAAATAAAACATCATCAAACACTAAAACCCCAAAATCATCAACCATGAAAAAAACACTTTTACTAATCACTATTTTACTGTTTTCTTTTTCAGAAAATTACGCCCAAACGCCCACCAATCGTTCATTGAAACCTTCTGATGTTTATCGTTTACAAAACTTGGGTGACCCCCAAATTTCGCCCGATGGAAATTGGGTTGCTTATACGCTTTCAACGATTGATTCGGCGAAAAATAAACGTAATTCGGATATTTGGATGATTTCTTGGGATGGCAAAGAAAATATCCAACTGACACATTCACCCGATGGAGAATCACAGCCACGTTGGAGTCCAGACGGGAAATATTTGTCTTTTGTCTCTTCTCGAAATGGCTTAACGAGCAGCCAAATTTGGCTCATGGATAGACGTGGAGGTGAAGCAAAACAATTAACCGATTTAAAAAAAGGGGAATTGAACGACTACGCATGGTCGCCTGATAGTAAAAAATTGGCCTTGGTTTTAAAATCTCCTGCCGATACCTCAAAATCAAAAACGCCTAAACCAATTGTTATTGACCGTTTTCATTTTAAGCAAGACGTTGAGGGTTATTTGACTAAATCATCAACGCATTTGTATTTGTATGACATCGCTTCTAAAAAATTAGATACTTTAACAAAAGGAAGTCTTGATGAAACTACGCCAAAATGGTCGCCCGATGGAACACAAATTGCTTTTATCAGTAATCGTACTGCCGACCCAGACCGTAACGAAAACACCGATATTTGGGTAATTGATGCCAAGCCAAACGCTCCAATGAAGCAAATTACGACTTGGACTGGTAGAGATTATTCAGCAGAATGGAGTCCAGATGGAAAGCAAATTGCCTATTTACGCACGACTGCTTCTGAAAACTACATCATGTACGACCAGTCAATTTTATGTGTGACTTCAAAAGAGGGCGGCGAGCCTAAATTGTTGACAAAGTCATTAGATAGACCCGTCGGAACACCCCGTTGGTCAAAAGACGGAGCTTCAATTATGGCTTTGGTAACCGATGACAGAACAAAATATGTAGTTCAAATCAACGTTTCTGATGGAAAATTAACCAAAGTAATTGGCGGAAATAGAACTTTTAATACTTTAGAAAGACATCCTTCGGGTAATTTCTTGGCAACCATGAGCGATTCGCAAACGCCAACCGAAATTTATGTTTTGGAAAATGGAACTCCTCGCAGATTGACCAAACACCAAGAGGACTTTTTAGCTCCTTTAAATTTAGCGACTGCCGAAGGGTTTACCTCAAAAAGTAAGGACGGAGCGTTGGTTTCTAATATTTTGTATCGCCCAGCCAATGCGGTAAAAGGTGAAAAATTACCAACCATTTTCTTTATTCACGGTGGCCCTGTTGCTCAAGATGAATTTAATTTTGATATGTCTCGTCAGATGTTGGCGGCGGCAGGTTATAATGTGGTGGCAGTCAATTACCGTGGCTCAAATGGTCGTGGATTAGACTTTTGCAAGATAATTTCTGCCGATTGGGGTAATAAAGAAGTATTGGATATTTTAGGAGCAACTGATTATGTGGTTCAAAACAGGATTGCTGACCCCGAAAAATTGGGTATCGGCGGTTGGAGTTACGGCGGTATTTTGACAAATTATACCATTGCAACCGATACACGTTTTAAGGTAGCTTCGAGTGGTGCGGGCGTGGCGATGGTTTCGTCACTTTACGGAGTTGACCAGTATATTTTGCAATATGAACATGAATTAGGCTCTCCTTGGAAAAATTTTGACAAATATATTGCCCTTTCTTATCCATTTTTGAAAGCTGACCGTATCAAAACCCCAACGCAATTTATGGTGGGTGAAAGTGATTTTAATGTGCCATCGGTGGGAAGTGAGCAAATGTACCAAGCCTTTAAATCATTGGGGATTCCAACAGAATTGATTATTTATCCAGGACAATTTCACGGAATTACTAATCCAAGTTTCCAAAAAGACCGTTTTGAGCGTTATATTGCATGGTTTAATAAATATTTGAAGAAATAGACTTGCGAGATTGGGGGTGTGTAAAAAGTATTATGTATTAAGTCCTAAGAATTTTCCATAAAATAAATACCAATTTTTGGATTGGTTTTCTTGGTACTTAATACTTTGGACTTATTACACAATCCCCAATCTTTTAAAAAATAAAAAAATGTACAAAGTTTACGGTATCAAGAATTGTGACACCATGAAAAAAGCCATGACATGGCTGACTGACAATAACATTCCTTTCGAATTTCACGATTATAAAAAAGAAGGAATCTCCAATGAAAAAATCCAAGAATGGCTAACTCAAAAACCTTGGGATGTGCTTATCAATAAAGCAGGAACAACTTGGAAGAAATTATCCGACGAAGAAAAAGCAACTGACGAAATGGGGGCATCAAAATTGATGATGGAAAAACCTTCGATGATAAAAAGACCCATTATTGAAAATGATAAAATAGTGGTAACGGGTTTTAATTCAGATAATTACGAGCAAATTTTTAAATGAAATGCCACTCGATAAATTATCAAAAATCTTAAATAAGTGATTAGGCATTCCGACTGATGCCTTTGAAAATAACTAAATTTTATAATCAGTTGAAAATATCTTTTATTGGTGCGGGCAATGTCTCATGGCATTTGGCACAAGCACTCGAAAATGCGGGGCATAACGTAGCGGAAGTCTTTAGTCGCAATACCAAAAATGCCGAAGAACTTACCAAATATCTATACGACGCTAAAGTACAACGTGACCTCAATTTTGCGGATTCTCAAGCTAAAGTCTTTTTCCTGTGCGTAACCGACGATTCTATGTTGGAAGTTGCCAAGCAATTAGTGCTTCCAGAGGGTTCTATGCTTATCCACACTTCGGGTAGTAAGTCCTTAGCGGAGTTGGATGAACTACTCAGACTCAATAGTGATGTTACGATAAAAACGGGGGTATTTTACCCATTACAGACATTTTCTAAAAACTTCAAGGTCAATTTTACCGAAATTCCCATCTGTATTGAGTCGGAAGAAGAAGATGTGGAAAAGGTGTTGATAAACTTGGGCCAGGATATTTCAGACATTACTTATCTGATAAATTCAGAAGAAAGAAGAGTCCTGCACGTAGCGGCGGTTTTTGCCTGTAATTTTACCAATCACCTTTGGGCGGTGGCTCAGGAAATTGTGGAAGACAATGAATTAGAATTCGATTTGCTAAAACCTTTGATTAATGAAACGTTCAGAAAGGCAATGTCTTCCGAAAATATTTTCAAAGCACAAACAGGCCCCGCTCGTCGTGGCGATAACAAAATAATTAATCAACATCTTCTTTTCTTGAAACAACAGCCCGATTATCAACAAATTTATCGGGTTTTGTCGGAAGGGATTTTGAAGAAAAAGTAACACAGGTTTTAACCTGTAAGTAAAACATTAACGTACAGGTTGAAACCTGTGCTACAAAAAATGTCCCAAGAAAAATTCAAAAATATAAGCACTTTCGTCTTCGATATTGATGGCGTTATGACCGATGGTTCAGTTCACGTGTTAGAAACTGGTGAGCATTACCGAGTATTTCATATTCGTGATGGATACGCCATAGAACGTGCTGTGCAAGCAGGTTACAGAATATGCGTAATCACGGGTGGAAAGCACGAAGGTGTGCGTAAGCGTCTGCAAAACCTCAAAATTCATGATATATTTATGGGTTCTGGTGGAAAAAGTAAGTTGGAAATTTATAAAGGCTGGTTGGCTGATTCGGGCGTTGCGGAAGAGCATATTTTATACATGGGAGACGATTTGCCCGATTATGAAGTTATGTCTCGCCCAGATTTATTTGCCACTTGCCCCGCTGATTCTTGTGATGAAATTTTGGAAATTGCCAATTATATTTCTCCTAAGAATGGAGGAAAAGGAGCCGTTCGTGATGTAATTGAGCATGTGATGCGAGGAAAAGAAGAATGGTTGAAGTTTTAAGGTTTTTAGATGACTCACGGAAGTCGTCCTTTTGAAGGACGACTTCCGTAACTATTTTACAAGAACAGATTTTAAATAAAAAGTCACGGCAATAAATAGTTCTTTCGAAAAACCATTGCCGTGACTAATCACTAACTACTAAATCCTGACACCTATTTACAAAACATGTTTCATATAAGTATCCAAATCTTTATCGCCACGTCCCGAAAGATTAATCACGACGGTTTCATCAGGTTTTGCATTCAAATATCTTAGCACTGCCAAAGCATGAGCCGACTCAAGAGCAGGAATAATTCCCTCTAATTTTGAAAGTTCCAATGCTGATTCTAATGCTTCATCATCCGTAATTGCGTAAAACTCTGCTCTTTTCGTTTCCCAAAGATTAGCGTGCATGGGTCCAATTCCTGGGTAATCTAAACCCGCTGAAATAGAATGTGGTTCAACTACTTGTCCGTCAGGTGTTTGCATTAACAAACTTTTGCTTCCGTGAAGCACGCCCATTTTCCCTAAGAAAGTAGTCGCAGCAGACATTCCAGAAGTTATGCCATGTCCACCCGCTTCAGCAGCAATCAAACGAGTTTCTGTATCGTCTAAGAAATGATAAAATGCACCTGCGGCATTTGAACCACCTCCTACGCAAGCAATCACGTAGTCGGGAGTTTCTTTACCTGTTTTTTCTAATAACTGCCATTTAATTTCTTCCGAAATAATCGACTGAAATCTCGCAACCATATCAGGATAGGGGTGAGGTCCCACCACCGAACCAATGATATAATGCGTATCAACGGGATTATTTATCCAGTGACGCATCGCTTCGTTGGTCGCATCTTTCAATGTTTTTGAGCCACTCATCGCAGGACGAACTTCCGCTCCTAACATTTTCATACGAGCTACATTGGGTGCTTGACGTTGAATGTCAATTTCACCCATATATACGATACATTCTAAGCCCATCAAAGCACAAACCGTAGCCGTTGCTACACCATGTTGACCAGCACCTGTTTCGGCAACAATTTTCTTTTTGCCCAGACGTTTTGCCACTAAAATTTGCCCAATGGTATTGTTTACCTTATGGGCTCCAGTATGGCACAAATCTTCCCGTTTTAGATAAACCGTTGTATTGTATTTTTCCGATAAACGTTTTGCTAAGAAAAGAGGTGTCGGGCGACCAACGTAGTCTTTCAACAAAGCATTATATTCTTCTTGGAACGAAGGCTCTTCAATAATACTAAGATACGAAACTCGTAATTCTTCCACATTTGGATAAAGCATTTCTGGAATGAAAGCTCCGCCGAATTGTCCGTAATATCCTTTTTCGTTTACGTTATATGCTGATTCTGTAATGGTCATTTTGGTGTTATATTTTATACTTCTACCAATTCTGGTTTGATTATTTTTATCAATTCTTCTAATTTTTGAATATCCTTCACGGCTGGACTCGTCTCAAATTTGCTGTTCACATCCAATGAAAAAACCTTTATATTTTTAATTTCAAGAGCTTTATGTGCATTTTCTAAATCAATTCCTCCCGCCAAGAAAAACGGTTTTTCATTATCGTATTTATTGAGAATACTCCAATCGAAAGTTATTCCATTTCCGCCTCTTTCTTGTCCTTTCGTATCAAATAAAAAGAAGTCGCAATAAGGTTTGTAATTTTGGAGTTTGCCAAAATAGAAATTTTCATCAACCGAAAAAGCCTTGATAATGTTTACACCTTTCAATTTTAAATTTCTACAAAAATCAGGCAATTCTTCACCGTGTAACTGGACATAATCGAGATTGTATTTTTTGTAGTTTTCTAAGATATACGAAGTTGTAGCATTTACAAAAACACCTACTTTTCTGGTTGTATGGGGAAAGGATTTTAATAATTCCTCATCCAAGTCTTCACCAACAAATCGGCTTGATTTTTCATAAAAGATAAAGCCCATATAATCGGGTTGAAGGGCTAATAATTGGCGAATATTCTCCGCCTCACGCATACCACAAACTTTTAGTCGCATAATATTAAAGGGCTAATAACAATTGAGCAAATTTACTGAAAATCAGTCAATTATCATAAAATCAATTATAGTGGCTATTAATGGGCAATGTTCCTAAAGCTGAGCAATTAAATCGGCTAATGCTTTGGGAGGATTTTTGGTTTTCATAAATGTTTCTCCCATTAAAAAACCACGATAACCAACTGATTTTAAAAGTTTTATGGTTTCGGCTTGAGAGATACAACTTTCCGATATTTTAATACAGTTTGCTGGGATTTTTTCGGCTAATTCAAGAGACGCATTTACGTTTTGTTCCGAGAAATTTTTGAGGTTGCGATTGTTTACGCCCACCACATCAATGTACTCGCAAAGGCTACGATTTAGTTCTTCTTCATCGTGAATTTCCAAGAGTGTTTCCATACTTAATTCTTTCGTCAATTTACCTAATTCTTTGATTCTTTGAGGGCTCAAATTAGCGGCAATTAATAAGATAACATCAGCCCCCAAAGACTTTGCTTCGATGATTTGGTATTCATCAATCATAAAATCTTTGCGAATCATCGGAATACTTGGATTGGCTTTTCTGGCTCTTAGAAAATCATCGTCTGAACCGCCAAAAAAATCAATATCTGTCAAAACCGACAAACAAGCTGCACCTGCCTGTACGTACCCAAGCGTGACATCTTCGGGCGTAACATTCGCATTGATAATTCCTTTTGAAGGAGATTTTCGCTTAAATTCCGAAATGATTCCGCTCGAAGAAGGATTTAATAAACTTGTTTTTAGTGAATTAGTCGTTTTGGCAAAATAGCCTTTCATCTCTAATTCTTTGACTGAAACTTGTGCTTTTCTTTCGGCTACTTCTTCTTGCTTTCGGGCAATTATTTTATCTAAAATGGTCATTATTAGTAGTTTTTAGGAGCTGGGTTTTAGGTTTTAGGAGTTCGATAACCCCCAATCTCTAAAGCCTAATACTTTTCCTTCACTTAATTATCAAAAACTCGTGATAAATCTATTTGTAAATCGGGGAATGTTGTGGAAGTTAAAATGTCTTCATCTGTAACTGGTTGTAAACCAATATATTTGCCAGTTTCATTCAACACATATACGAAAACACATTTATCTTGTGGCTCAACTAACCAATATTCTTTTACGCCATTTTCCTCATAAACTTCATACTTTTCTTTCATTTCTTTGCGTGAGTTTCCTGGAGAAAGAATTTCAATAATTAGGTCAGGAGCACCCACACAGCCTTTATCGTCTAATTTATCTAAATCACAAATGACACACAGGTCAGGTTGAACAACGGTATGAACTTTATTGGATTTATCTCTTTTTAGTGGAGTTAGTCTTACATCAAAAGGAGCAGCGTATGCTTCACACTTTTTACCTTCCAAAAACTTCACGATAGCTTCAGTAAATTTCCAAGAAATTCGTTGGTGAATTCTCGCAGGGGCAGACATTGGGAAGATTTTACCTTTAATAATTTCAAGGCGTTCTTCAAAAGTCCACTTCAAATAATCGGCATACGTATAAGTGCCATTAAGGTCTAATTCTGCAAATGTCATGGCTTTACAAATTTTTTAAACGAAGTTAAGGCTTTTCCACTTTCTAAAGATTCTTTTGCCTTCAAAACTGCGTCGGACAAACTTAAATTCTCATCGGCACAATACAGAGCGGTGGCAGCATTGGCTAAAACTACTTCTGTTTGGGCTTTTGTTCCTTTATTTTCCAAAATGGAGACCAGAATTTTTGCTGATTCTTCTACGTTATTTCCTCCATGTAAATCTTCTTGTTTACATTTTGTGAAACCTAATTGTTCAGGAGAAAACGTTTCTTTTCCTCTTTTGGTAATTAATTCAAAGTCAGAGGTTAGTGAAATCTCGTCGTAACCGTCTAAACCAAATAAAACGCCAAAATCCAACCTCACCAGCAACGGCTGCCGCCCCTGCCCCTCTCCAACAGAGAGGGGAGATTTAGAAAATAATTCCCCATAAATACTTAGAATTTCTTGATTGTAAACACCCGTCAATTGTTTCTGAACTTTAGCGGGATTCAAAATTGGTCCAAGCATATTAAAAAAGGTTTTCATGCCTAATTCCTTGCGAACTGGACCTACAAAACGCATGGCTGGATGAAATAATGGAGCGTGTAAAAAACAAATTCCAGCGTCTTCAATTTTGGCTTTTAGATAGCTTTCATCATTCGTGAATTTTACGCCCAAATATTCCAAAACCGTCGAAGAACCCACCGCCGACGAAACGCCATGATTGCCATGTTTTGCTACGTACTGACCCGCACCCGCAACGATGAAAGAGGAAGTCGTTGAAATATTAAAAGTGTCTTTGCCATCGCCACCCGTTCCGCAAACGTCCATTGGCGAAAATTCAGCAAGGTCAACCGTTACGGCTAACTCTAACATGGCATCACGGAAACCTTCTAATTCGTCTGCCGTGATAGATTTTATCATATAAGTGGTTAAAAAAGCAGCAATTTGGCTAACATTTGCTTCTCCCTTTCCAATAATTGAAAGTGCTTCTTTAGCTTCAACTTTGCTAAGGATTTCGCCTGAGATTCGTTTTTGTAAGTATTGTTTCATGTTTTTATCTCTTTCGATTCAGGAGAATCGTTTTACATTTTCACCCAATTCTCAACCATTTTTACGCCATATTGTGTCAAATATGCTTCTGGGTGAAATTGTACCCCACGCACATCATAACGAGTGTGAGCTTCTGCCATCACAAAATTATTTTCGTCGATAGCGGTGATTTTTAAATCTTCGGGCATTGTATCTGCTACGACCGTCCACGAATGGTAGCGACAAACGTCAAATTCTTTCGGAATACCTTGAAAAAGAACTTCTGAAGGGTCAGTGATGATACATTTGGTAGTTACCCCGTGAAGTACGTCGCCCATATTGTGCAATTTTGCCCCAAAAGCCTCGCCAATGGCTTGATGTCCCAAACATACGCCCAACATTGGAATTGTCGGAGCATATTCACGGATAACATCTAATAAAATACCTGCTTCTTCGGGAATTCCTGGCCCTGGCGAAAGAAGAATTTTATCGTATTTTTTGACCTCTTCCAACGCAATTTTATCGTTACGAAAAACGTCCACATCATTGCCTAATTCTTTAAGGATATACACCAAATTATAGACAAATGAATCGTAATTATCTAAGACTAATATTTTCATTTTTGTATCTTTTATTTTACTATGATTTTAGTCACGAAGGCACAAAGTCTCGTTAAACCTTAGCGTCTTCGTGGCAAAAAACTAAATCTCCACCGCCAATTCCAACGCCTTTCTCAAAGCTCCTAATTTCAATTTAATCTCTGCCATTTCTGTTTCTACCACCGATTTTGCCACAACGCCCATACCCGCTTGATAGAAAAGCGTATTATTTTTACTCATAAAAGTACGAATTGCGATGGCGTGGTTAAAATTACCGTCAAAATCCATATAGCCAATTGCTCCGCCGTAAATGTGTCTGTTTACATTTTCTAAACGATTAATAATGCTCATGGCATTGTGTTTTGGCGAACCCGAAAGCGTTCCCGCAGGGAAAGTGTCAGCCACTAATTGTAGCGGATTTGTACCTGCTGTCATTTTTCCAGTTACTTTTGAAACTAAGTGAATTACGTGCGAATAAAATTGAACTTCCTTGAAAGTTTCTACTTTTACAACGTCCGAACTTCTTGATAAATCGTTTCTCGCTAAGTCCACCAACATGACGTGTTCGGCAGATTCTTTTGGGTCGGCTAATAATTCACGAGCTAATTCTGCATCTTTTTCATCATCGCCAGTCCGTCTGAATGTTCCCGCAATGGGATGAATTTCCGCCATATTTCCTTTTATTGCAATTTGTTTTTCGGGCGATGCTCCAAAAATATGATAGTTTTCATAATCATAATAAAACATATAGGGCGACGGATTTACTGAACGTAAAGCACGATAAATCTGGAAATCATCGCCTTCAAAAGTACGACTAAAACGACGTGAAGGTACAATTTGGAAAACGTCCCCTCTTAAACAATGTTTGATACATTCGTTGATGATAACCCGCATTTCATCATCAGTGTAATTGGTGGTTTCTTCGCTGGTAAGTTTGAACGGCTTGGTTGAATAATGTGGCAAATTCATCAAGAAATCCAGTTTTTCAAAAGGCTTTTCTGCTAATTTTTCATCGCCGTATTGATGCTCATAAATTGACATTTCGTCCTTGAAATGATTGATAGCAATTACGTAGCGATAAACGTAATAGATAATCGAAGGCATTTCGGTATTCTCGTTTTTATCTTGAATTTCAATATCCTCAAAATATTCAACGGCATCGTAGCTGATGTGTCCGAACATTCCGTTTGCCATCGGGGCATCGTTTGACTCACGAGTCCACTCAAATCTTTTCGCAAAATTCATTAATGCCTGAACTGCATCTTTGCGTTTTGCTAAAGTAAAAGATTCTTTTGTGCCGTCTGGAAAAGTCTGCGTAACGATGTCATTGTTGATGATAATGCTCGCAACAGGGTCACAGGCGATGTGCGAATATCCGTGTTCTTTGCCGTGATAATCAGCACTTTCTAACATGACAGTATTCTTAAACTGATTTCTAAGTTTAAGGAATATTCCAACGGGAGTAACTGTGTCTGCCAGTCGTTTTTTTGAGGTTGTTGTTACTTTAAAATTCATGTTTTTTCAGTTATTGGAAAACAAAAAAGGCTTACTGGTTGAACAGTAAGCCTTTTCCTGATAAATATATCTTTATCGAAAATACACAATGGGACTGTTCAACCGACGTTTGTCAATTGCCACCACCATGCTGTATTTTTGAAATTTGTTGTCATTTTGTCGTTTTGATGTTGCAAACTTAGTATTTAAAATTTAGAATCAAAAATTTTGTTAAAATTTATTCTTGATAATGTGTCAGATTAGAAATCTGACCTACTTTACCTCCAAAACCTTAAACTCTGTTCGACGATTTAATTGGTGTTCTTCTTCCGAACACGTTACACCGTCAGCACATTGGTTTACTAATTGACCTTCTCCGTAGCCTTTTGCCACGATACGAGTTGATGAGATTCCTTTAGAAATAATGTACGCAACTGCCGAATCTGCTCTTCTTTGAGATAATTTTAGGTTATACTCAGACGTTGCTCTTGAGTCGGTATGTGAGCCTAATTCTAATTTTATGTTTGGATTATCGACCAAAACTTGTACAATTCTATCCAATTCCGAAGACGCATCACTTCTAATATCAGATTTATCTAAGTTGTAATAAATGGGAGCAATATTGAAGGTTTTTGTAATCTCCTTACCCACTTCTGGCTTCTCCATTTTAATACTTGCATAGAAAATTGTATCCGTTTCTGTTTTGGTCAATTTATCTAAGGAAATAGACTTTCCAACCATCGTAAAAGGCTCACGTTTGGTAAAATATCCTTTCTTTTCTGTAACGATAGTATAGGCTTTTTCCTCTTCCATTTTTACTTTTCCAAAAGTGCCTTCGCCTTTGGTATAAGTTTCTTCAATGGCTTGGTTCGTGGAATTATCCAAAATAGCCACTTTTACTGAATCAAGGGCTTTATTGTTATTGTCTGTAATATTTCCTGCTAAGAAATAACGAATAATTTTCTTTTTAGGCTCTTCTTTTTTGGCTACTACTGGTGGTATATTTTCGTATTTTTTGCCAGGTTGCGTGTTTTCATAATAATAAATATCGTCGTCTCCTTTACCAGAATCACGATTTGAAGCAAAATAGCCTTTCGTTGAATCAATGGCTACTAAACCAAAATCATCGAAGCGAGAGTTTAAAGGAATACCCAAATGCTCTACTTTAATTTCACCGTTTACACGAGTTGCAGAATACAGGTCTAAACCTCCAATACCAGCGTGTCCGTCAGAAGAAAAGTACAATTTGCCATCTTTGGAAACGTAAGGGAACATTTCATCTCCTGCGGTATTAATATCCGAACCCATATTGATGGCACGCCCGAATCTTCCTGCATTGTCAATATTAGCTCGGTAAATATCAATACCTCCTTTTCCTCCTGCACGATTTGAGCCAAAGTACAAGGTTTTATTATCGGCAGAAAAAGATGGGCAACCGTCCCAAGCCAATGAATCTGAAACCGAAACCATTTCGGGTTCAGACCAAATGCCGTCAATATTTTTAGAAATATACAAATCAACATCAGGTGATGCGTCTGAGCGTTTACCCGTATTTCCACGAGCGAAAACCATCATTTTCCCATCTTTTGAAAACGTTGGTGTTCCTTCGTTGGCGTTGTCTTTGAAAATAGTTGCACTAAAAAGCGTTGGTGTACCGACTTCCGTTGGCGTATTTAAAGCAGCACGATACAAACCCAAATACGGCAAACCATTATTTTTATAAATTACATCCTTGCGTGAAGCCGTAAAAATCAATTCATTACCTTGTGGAATTGGAGCGAATTCCGTTCCCGACGAATTTAGATTCAAAGGTTTTACTTCGATATAAGTTTTTTTGTTGGCTAATTCCTCAATTTCTGGCAATAAATCTATTTCGGTTTGAGCTTTGTTTTTCAACTCTTTGCTCGGAATACCCGAAAGATATTTCTCCAAGTTTTCGCCTGCTTCTTTGTATTTTCCTTGCATTTTTTGGGTTGTTGCCAAATAATAACGCAAGTCATTTTCACGGCTACCGCTTGCCAATGCTTTTTCGTAATAGTCGCCGGCCTGTAAAGGTCGGTTTGATAAACGATAAGATTCGGCAATGAGATAATTGGTTTTGCCTAATTCATATCCTGCTGATGAGGCTTTTTGCAATTCCTTAATAGCCAGTTCATATTCGCCATTATCAAACTTTTTCTGACCTTTTTTGAAGGACTGTAAGGCGGAATTACAACTATTAAGTAAAATAATTGCGGATAATATTGATATAGAAGTACGCAGTTTTTGCATGAAAAATACTTATTAGAGAATGTTCTATTTTTTAATTAAAATTGAAAGAAGTCTTCGGGTTTAACAAAGACTTCCTTCACCACTAATATAAACGTTTTTCCTTGTAAAATGATTGTATGAATATTTTTACTTTAACAATTTACTAATGTTTCGTTTAGCGAAGTAGGTTGAAAATAATATCACAAATACTACCATTAGCCCTTTGTCGGTATTATTTTGAACGAACGATACTGAGTCCGTTTGCCAAGCATAAATCATCACAGCAATAATCAAAATTTCTACCCAAATGAATAATTGGAGAATGCCGACCGTTACCGAAAGTAACATTGGACGGAGATTATCAAGTGAATTCGATTTGTCAGACATGATGTTTAGAAAAAGAACCCTCCAACTCTGATAACAACAGGGCTACTATACGGAGAATTAAGACTATTTGCCGAATAAGAAAAATTATACAAAGCTGTTATCTGAAAACCCCCAAAACCAAGTCCAAGTCCTGCTAAAGTCTGCATATTATAGTCCAAAGACTGACCGCCCGACGATGCGTAATATTTTTGAATTTCAGCCTGAGCAAAAGCTCTTGAAAGAATACTTTCTAAGAATTGCAAACGATATTGCCCAAAAAGACGTGGCCCATAAAGATTTAGAGCGTTAGAACCGCTGTATTTTGTATATTGATAATCAACGGCTAAACCTGCCGTGAAATCATTGGTTACCTGATAACCTACCATTGGAGAAACACTAATGACTGTTGGATTGCCAAACTGCAAACCGCCAATACCACCACCAATTCTGATACGTTGACGAAATGGTAATTCACGTACATCTTGTTCAACGTCTAAGTCTCTAACAGAGCTATCTTGTTTGATTACAATGGGGTCTTGGGCGTAAGTGGTTGTGTATGAGGCGATTGTTAGAAATAAAAAGAAAAGTAATTTTTTCATGATTTTGGTTATTATTAGTCGTTAAAACATTTCTCAATTAACGAATGATTTCATAATTTCTTGCAAGATACGAAACATTCTTTTCTGAAAAAGTGTCTCCTTTAAGTAAGGAC
>JAAFIU010000277.1 GCA_013298805.1 Cytophagales bacterium
GTGTTGATGAATTAGTTGCCGCCAAAACACAGTTAGAAAAAGATAAAAGTGCTTTGAAGAATGCCAAATTTTTTAACTCAAAACAATACGATGCTAAAATAAAGGAATATGTGGCGTTATTGACGGAAAAAGACCAAGTTATTGCTCAGTTGAAGTCTGAAAACGAGAATTTGACAGCTCAAACAGTTACTTTATCAAAAGAGAAACAAGTATTGGTACAAGAGAAACAAGTTTTCATTGAAGAGAATACTGGACTGAAAGGGGAAAAAGAAAAGTTGACTCAAACCGTTGCTGATTATACCTCAAAAAATGAGGAATTAACCAAAAAAGTTAAAACAGGAGCCCAATTAAAGGCAACGAATTTACAAGTATATGCCATAACCTCAAAAGGAAAAGTTAAAGATGGCGGTAAATATCGTGCTAAGAAAGTGGATCAATTGAAGTTAGCTTTTAAGTTACCCGCAAATTCAATTACAGAAAAAGAAAACAAAGAAATTATCGTTCGTATTATGGATTCGGACGGTGCGGTAATTAGTGACAGTGCTATGGGGTCGAGTGTTTTTAACTATGACGGAAAAGAAATGGCATATACCACAAAAGGAACAGTTGCTTATACCAACAACGACCAAATTGTAGAACTACTGTATGCCCGTGGGTCGGCTTATCATTCGGGAAACTATACCGTAGAATTGTACTCAGAAGGTTTCAAAATCGGACAGGGTAATTTTATCATTAAATAACACTAACACACAATTATAATTCCTTACTATTATTTTATAAAAACCGTCATGAACCTTCGTTCGTGGCGGTTTTGTGTTTTAGCGTTTTTCGTGATAACTTACAGACGATTTATATAAATCCCCGTTGACCGAAAACCGTTCACTATCTTATGCAACCCCATTTTTTCGATACCCGAATAGAATATCTCAAAGGAGTTGGCACGTCGA
Organism: Cytophagales bacterium; assembly: GCA_013298805.1. Lineage (GTDB taxonomy): Bacteria > Bacteroidota > Bacteroidia > Cytophagales > Spirosomataceae > Arcicella. Next base: position 948 of record JAAFIU010000277.1, read on the forward strand.
GGGCTTTGTTATTAAACACCGAATTACAGATTTTCACCTACGGCGACCTCATTCAGTATTATCCTTTTCGGTATGAAGACCGAACAAAATTCCATCAAGTTTCAGACTTGTATGATGGCATGGATTCCGCCCAAATAAAAGGACGTTTACGCTTTGTCGAGAAAATAGGAGAGGGGCATAAAGCTCGTCTCACAGGTCAGTTTTCGGATGGTTCTGGAACAATGGAATTGACATGGTTTCAAGGCGTTAGTTTCTTGGAAAAAAACCTTAGAGCTGGTGCTGAATACGTTATTTACGGAAAACCTGCCTTCTTTCAAGGTCGCCCACAAATGCAACATCCAGAAATGGAATTGCTCAATCCAGATAACGAAAAAGGTGGATATTTTCAGCCAGTTTATGGACTTACCGACAAACTTCGCAAGCGTTACGTGGACTCGAAGGTGATTGCCAATATGCAACGCAATCTCCTTGACCAAGCCTACACCCACATACGGGAAACCTTGCCAGAAAGTTTGACCCAAAAATTTAGATTAGTTGCCAAACGAGATGCCGTTTATAATATTCATTTGCCCCAATCAGAAGCGTGGTTGCATCAAGCCAAACGCCGACTAAAATTTGAAGAACTGTTTTATAATCAATTACGACTGATAAAACAGAAATTGCTCCGTAGGATAGATTATAGCGGACAAGTGTTCAAAAGTGCCGTTTTGGTGACGGATTTCTACAAAAATCATCTGCCTTTTGAACTTACCAATGCTCAGAAAAAAGTAATCAGAGAGATTTTTGAAGACATGAAATCGGGCAAACAAATGAACCGATTATTGCAGGGAGATGTGGGTTCTGGAAAAACCATCGTGGCGTTTATTTGTATGCTTTTGGCAATTGATAATAAGGCTCAGGCGTGTATCATGGCTCCAACCGAAATTTTGGCTCAGCAACATTATGACGGATTAAAAGTTTTTGCCGATTTATTGGGCGTTACCATTCAAAAATTGACGGGTTCGGTCAAGAAAAAGCAACGGGAAGTTATTCACGAAGGACTGAGAAGTGGGGCTTTGAAAATTATCGTTGGCACGCACGCATTATTGGAAGATAACGTTCAGTTTCAAAACCTTGGACTTTGTGTTATTGATGAACAACACCGTTTTGGCGTTGCCCAAAGAGCAAAATTATGGGAGAAAAACAAGCATATTCACCCGCATATTTTGGTGATGACTGCCACGCCAATTCCAAGAACTTTGGCAATGACACTCTATGGAGATTTGGACGTTTCCATCATCAATGAATTACCAAAAGGTCGAAAACCCATCAAAACTGTTCATCGTTATGACTCTCACCGTTTGAATGTTTTTGGTTTTATGCGAGATGAAATTGCTAAAGGGCGACAAATTTATGTAGTTTATCCACTGATAGAAGAATCAGAAAAATTAGATTATAAATATCTCGAAGATGGTTTTGAAAGCCTTTCAAGGGCTTTCCCAGATAATTTTATCAGTATTGTTCATGGTAAAATGAAACCTGCTGACAAGGATTTTGAAATGCAGCGATTTATCAAAAAAGAAACCCAAATTATGGTGGCAACTACTGTAATTGAAGTAGGTGTAAATGTACCGAATGCCTCCGTGATGGTAATTGAAAGTGCCGAACGATTTGGGCTTTCGCAATTGCATCAATTACGTGGACGGGTTGGGCGTGGAGCAGACCAAAGTTATTGTATTTTAATGACTGATGTTAAACTTTCAAAAGATACTCGAACCAGAATTGACACAATGGTACGCACGACCGATGGTTTTGAGATTGCCGATGTGGATTTACAACTGCGTGGCCCAGGAGACTTGTCTGGAACGCAACAAAGTGGAGTCATTGATTTGCTCATCGCAGATTTGGCAAAAGATGGCGAAATTTTGAGAGTTGCCCGTGAATGTGCCACTGACATTTTGGAAGAAGATAATAACTTGGAATTGCCTAAAAATGAGATGATTAAAGAGCAAGTTGATAATTTGAGAGCCAACGAAAGCAACTGGGCAAGAATTAGTTAATAAAGGAAGGGGCGAGTTTTAGTGATTAGTAATAAATTTCAGATTATCTGACCATTATCTCCAATTACTAAAACCCAAACCATAATAAAGACCTTAACTATTAGCTATAAATGGAGCTTGTTTGATAAAGCTATCATCCGTTAATTGTTCTATGAGGAAATTGGCTAAATCGGTCGCACTAATTTTTTCGCCTAAACAATCTTCCAAACTGATTACAGTATCTTTTTTCTCATCCGTTTGTTCAATTAATGGCAAACGAACCAAAGTCCAATCAACGTTACTTTTCAACAAAATATCATATTCAGTTTGCTTATCAGCCGTCGTTTTTGGGTAATTGGCGTACATCCAATCCGTTGCAAATTGCGTTTTTGGGCTTTTTCTGTCGAAAGGAGTATTTACGTTCAAACCCGTTATAACGATGTAACGTTGGATTTGGTGATTGGTCATTGCCAACAAAATATTTTTTGTGGATTCACTGAAAATATTCGTTTCACTTGGCGGTTGCCCAAGTCCCAAAGTGCTGATTATGGCATCACAACCTTGCATCAGTAAATGAATATCGCCTGTATTGTTGGCATTGCCTTCAACAACTTGAATTAGAGGATTTTTTAATTGGAACGTTTCATGATTGCGGATGAGGAGTTTAAGGCGGAAACCTCGTTGGACTAACTGATTTACTAAATATTTACCAGCTTTGCCAGTACCGCCAATAACAGCGATGGTTATATATTTTTTCATGATTTCTTTACAAAATTTTAAATACCTTTTTGGGTGTTTATGGAATTAAACACAATTTGGCAGTGTGAAAACTGCTCGTCGGAATTCTAATATTTTATAAAGAGAGTCTAATAGCACAAATATACGGAATATTGAGTAATTCAAATTCGATGTTCGGAAAGTAAAATTCGATTCTTCATAATTGCCCAATTGTCATCCCTTCAAAATTCTTTATTTAATTTCGTTTCTTTGTATAAAAATTAATCCATGCTTGAAATAAAACAAATACAACCATCCGACACTTGGGAAATTCGTCACCGAGTTATGTGGGCGGACAAACCCTTTGAATACGTCCAATTGGCAGAAGATGAAAAGGGTTTACATTTTGGTGTTTTCAAAAATACTCAATTGGTATCAGTCGTTTCGCTTTTTATAGAGAATGATTCTGCCCAATTCCGAAAATTTGCGACGGAAATTTCTGAGCAAGGAAAGGGCTACGGAGGAAAATTATTGGCTCATTTAATTGAAGAGGCAATACAACAAAATGTAAAGAAATTATGGTGTAATGCTCGTCTATCAGCAACGGAATTGTACCAAAAGTATGGTTTTCAAATCGTTTCTGAATCATGGGTTAAGGATGGGGTTGAATATGTAAAAATGGAAAGGAATTTGTAAAATATTAGTCCTAAAGCCGTAATTTTACGTAAATATTAATCCTAAAAAATTGAAACTTTCCCTCATCGTAGCAGTAGCCGAAAACCATGTAATTGGCAATAATAACCAGTTAATTTGGCATTTACCCAATGATTTAAAGCAGTTTAGGCGACTCACAACGGGTCATTGTATCATCATGGGGCGTAAAACCTTTGAGTCAATCGGGAAGCCTTTGCCCAATAGAACTTCTGTGATTATTTCACGAAACCCAGCATTTAAAATTGAAGGCTGTATCACTGTTGATTCTTTAGAAAATGCCATCTCGGAAGCGAAAAAAATAGAAAATGAGGAAGCATTTATCATTGGTGGAGCAGAAATTTATCGTTTATCTTTACCTTTAGTAGATAAAATTTACCTGACCGAAGTGCATCATTCTTTTGAGGGGGACACAACTTTCCCAGAAATTGATAAATCCATTTGGCAAGAAACCCACCGTGAAGATTTTGAAACGGACGAAAAGCATCAATATCCATATTCTTTTGTAGAGTTGAGTAAATGTTAGTATTTGGCTTTTAGGCGTTTGTTTACTACCCTAAAACCCAATCCCTAAAACCTAAAATAATGATAAAAATATCCGACCAAGCCATTGACATTCAAGTATGTATAGATGCTGTCCAATCAGAACGAGCAGGGGCGATTGATGTGTTTATCGGCACGGTTCGTAATCATAATAACGCCAAAGAAGTTGTCCGTTTGGAGTTTGAAACGTATGATGTCATGGCAGTAAAAAAGATGGAAGAACTCGTCAATAAAGCTCGTGAACGTTGGGATATTGAAAAAATAGTGATGATTCACCGCAAAGGTGTTTTACAAATTGGCGATGTTGCGGTGGTAATTGCCGTTTCAACTCCTCACCGAGCGGCTTCTTTTGAGGCTTGCCAGTGGTTGATTGATACGCTAAAAACGGTTGTTCCCATCTGGAAAAAAGAAATTTATGAAAGTGGCGAAGAATGGTTAGAAGCTCATGCGTAATACGATTGAGTGATTGTAAGCAATTAATAAATCACCATTCACTAAATCACAAATATTTTAAAGAACATCCTTACTAAATATATAAAAATGACTACTTGGCTCAAAAAAAATCTGGAAGGCGATTATCAAATCTGGACAGTTATTGCGGCATTGTCCATCATTAGTATTGTCGTTGTAGCCAGTGCTTCTGGGCGACTTGCCGTTCAGGGC
>JAAFIU010000290.1 GCA_013298805.1 Cytophagales bacterium
ATCTCTATATTTACAAGAAAATCTAAATTCATCAAACAATGGAATTACTCGAAAAAATAACGTTATCCGAAGTACAAATCCAAAAAATTGAGCAAGGAGGCATCGTAAAAATCGAAGCCACTTGGGATGAATTTATGGATTTTTTGGAAGAAACCACCTACAAAGCAGAATATAACAACGGAAAAATTATTATCATAGGTCTTGCATCAGCCATTCACGAACTATTAGTAGGGTACATGATTACTCTCTTAAATATTCATTATCAATTTAAGGTATATCTTGTTTTTGGAAGTAATCTCGGTGTAAAAACAAAAGACCAAAGGGGGTATTTTAACCCTGATGTAACCGTAGTAAAAGGGCAATTAGAGTTTTATAATCAATCAACTGCCATCATTTTAAATCCATATTTGGTTGTTGAAGTGCTTTCGGAAGGAACTTATCAGTATGATTTGAATGAAAAATTGTACAAATACCAAAGTATGAAAAGTATTCACGAAGTAATATTTGTAGATAGATTTGATAAGGTTGTTGTAAAATTTCAGAAAACAGATAACCCAAAAGTGTGGACAGAAACCATTTATGACCACGAAAATCCAGAGATTTTGATTGATACGATGAATGTAAAATTGAATGATATTTTTGATAAAATAGAAGCCTTTTTGTAGAAACTAACCAATGACTAAACCCAAAGAAACCCTTGAAGTCTGGATGCGGGGACCAATTGCAGGTCTTGCTCCACTTTTGCAACCCGTTGCTCATGCCATTTTGCAGGCACGTGAGGAGGTTAATTTGATGATGATAGATTTTCCTGATGAACTGATTTGGGAGAAACCTTCTGGGGTGGCATCGGTAGCGTTTCATTTACAGCATCTTTCGGGTGTATTGGACAGACTTTTTACTTATGCCAACAATCAATTGTTGAATGAAGACCAATTAGAGCTTTTGGCTTTAGAATCTGACACTAAGCAATATTTGACGGTAAAAGACTTGCTGACTCGTTTCAATAATCAAGTAAATAAAGCCTTAACACAATTAAAAAATATTGACGAAAAGACACTTTTGGAGTCACGTGGAATTGGGCGTAAACAAATCCCAACCAATTTAATAGGTTTACTTTTTCATGCTGCCGAACATACCCAACGCCACACAGGGCAACTTTATGTTACGGTAAGGATTTTACAAAATTCGTAGGAATTGCAATTCAAAAATAAAAAAAACGTTTATATTTGAATTGCTTAAATGCGAATTCCTTACTGTAAGACAACCATGAAAAATCATATACATACTATGCTCGGACGGGCATTAATACTCTTCTGTATAATCATTTTTTTAGATTCATGTAAACTCTTTCGTCGTAAAGAAAATACCTCAACAACTTCTAATAAATTTCCTTCCAATTCTTCGACAAAACGAAGTTATAATAGCAAAACCATCAACGAAATTGTTTCATTAGCACGCTCTTATACAGGTGTACCCTATCGTTCGGGCGGTACTGATGGCAATGGAATGGACTGCTCCGGCTTACTATTTTGTGTATATGGTCAATATGGTTTTTCAATTCCACGTATTTCTTGGCAGCAGTCGCAAATAGGAAGAGAAGTGTCTTTGGACGACTTGAGGGCTGGTGATTGGGTGTTTTTTGTAACCAATAAAGGAGGAACAAGTTCAATAAATCACGCAGGAATTGTAACTGAATCAAAGAACCCGAAAGAGATATATTTTATTCATGCTTCCTCCTCCAAAGGTATCCGAGAGGATAATCTCATCAGTAAATATTGGATGAGTTGCTTTGCTAAAGCCACCAGACCTTTTTAAAGATTTGTGAATGAGTGATTTGGTGACTGAGTGGAAATTCGCCAAATCACTCAATCACAAAATCACTCAATCGTAATTTTATGCTCAAAAGGCGTTACACCAGTCAAGAAAACGTGCATTCCTTCTGTTCTTAAAGTACCAAAATGAGAAGTGTACATTTCGCCTTCGATTCCTCTTAATTTAGAATGTTTGAAAGTTCCTCCGTCAATTTTAATGCTATTATTTCCAAAACGGTATTCTCCCGAACCACTTGCTAAAGTATAATTATCGGCTGAATCTTCTATTTTGCTAAAACCAACTAAATTTCCACCTTCTTTAAAACAAAATTCAATCGTAACATGAACGCCATCTGTTCCTTTTGAGCTGAATGTTAGCTCATTAACGCCATTTATCTGTTCTATAGAAATTGTCGTATCAAGGGTTCTGATATTACTTTGCGGGCGATTATTAAAGTCCATTTTGTTCCAAAAACGCCCATCGGTACTAATTGAATGTTTGTAGTCGCCATCTGCTCTTTTGAATTTAGCGGGCATCGGTTGGTAATAAGGAGCTTCAATTTTTTGATTCAAAACATATTTCCCATTCAACTTTTTGATGCCATGACTTCTGAAATATCCCGTACTGAAAAAGTCAGTTGAATAACGCATATATTTCAAAATAGCTTCTCCATTTCGGAAGGAGAAGAAATTTGGACTCGTTGAACGTCCAGAACCAATAATTAATGGCCAGTCTGTACCACCAAAAATAGTTGCGGTTTTATCATTATTTCTGATTCTTACCAAATTTGAGGTTTCAAAAAACTTCTCAAATGTCAAAGCTGGATTTTTAGGCTGTGGCATTGGCTTTTTGTACAAAGGTTCTTCCAAGAAATAAAACAGTAAATCGTTCAGCACTTTTTCATCAAAACCTTTTACTTTTTCAATGAATTTAGTGATGGCGGCAAACTCAGCGTTATTGTCTTCAATGGCAAAGAAGCGGTAATTATGGTAAAAATTTAGAATATTTATGGGAGCAAATTGGTCTTGTCGTCTCGAATCATTACAAACTAAATCGCCGTTTGGTTCTGCGTAAAAATAGGTCATTGTCAAATTTTTACGAACAGGCTCATATAATTTGGGTCTGTTCAATAAACGTCCCATCGCAATTAAAGCACGGTCGGTTACTTCACCATAAATCATACTTCGTTCTAAATAATGCCCATCTTTATCAATAAAAAGTTTTTCTGAAAGCCACTCGTCAATGCGATTTACGTACTTTTTATCAGGAAATAAAGCATTGATTCTTGCTAAAGCCGCCGATACAACCCAGCGGTGATTCGGTGTATGAATTCCACCCAAACGTAAACCTTCTCCCGACTTTAAAATGAAAGTTTTGAGCATTTTTTTGATTTCATTCAAAGAAGCTATTTTGTTCATTTTTAGAATGGTTAATGCCGAACAAAGTGGCTCTAAAATGAAAGCGGTATCGGGTGGAGAAGCCAAATTTCCAATATCAAGCGTACCGTCAGCATTTTGGGCTTTTAGTAAAAAACGCATGATTTTATCCATGTAAGGTACAATTTCCTCTTTTTGATAAAATTTAGAAGTCGGTTCTGTCAATGCTGCCGATAAATTGGCTAAATCATAACCTAATCGTCTTCTGATTTCGGTAATATCGGTTGATAATGCCTTGATTAATTTGCTGACTTCTTCATTATTAGCGGAGACAATTTTGCCATAAAAATCATCTTCGGTAGTTGTTCCGAAAATTAGATTTGTTTTGCTTGATAAGCCTACAACTGCTCCAATACTGATTAAATTGGTAATAAATTTTTTTCTTGAAATATTTTCCATATTTGGTTTTCTAAATTAGATGATTTCAAATTTGTACTTTTGTGTATATTTAACACGAATAAAATCACGTAATCGCTCAATTTTACTCGAATTTTTTAAAATACTATGCCCAACATAACCATAAAAGATATTGCCCGTAAGTTTAAATGTTCGCCATCTACGGTTTCAAGAGCATTGAATAATTATGAGCATACCAATATTGAAACTCGTAATACCATTCAAGAATATGCTCAAAAAATGGGGTATCAACGTAATTCAGTTTCTTTGAGTTTACTTCAAAAAAATACCAAAACGCTCGGTATTGTGTTACCTAATATTTCCCAATTTCACGAGAGTGCTATGGTTGAAGGTCTTCAATCTGTATTACAACCTTTGGGTTATTTATTAAATATTTGTGTTACCAATGAAAGCTATCAGCTTGAAAAAGAATACGTTGAGCGTCTGATGTCCAACAGGGTTGATGGTGTTTTTATTTCAATTGCCCAAGAAACATATAGTGAAGTGCGTTATGAACACCTTCAAACGGTAATGAATAGAAATGTTCCTTTGATATTTATTGACCGTCAAAATGGTGATAAAAAGACGAACTGTGTTTCAACGGATGATTATTTAGGTGCTTATATGGCAACCGAACATTTGATAAATGTTGGCTGTAAACGCATTGCCCATTTACGGGGTCCTTTGGGCGTTAATTTAGCCGAACAAAGATTTAATGGTTATCGTGATTGTTTGTATAAATATCGTTTTCCAATTGATGAAAGTTTAATTTTATCAGCAAATTTCAAGATTGAAAGTGCCATTGAGCCAACCAAGGCTTTGTTTGATTTGCCCAATCCTCCAGATGCTATTTTTGGCGTAAATGACCAAGTATGTTTTGGGGCTTTTCAAGTTATTAAGGAAAAAGGCTTGAAAATACCTGACGAAATTGCGGTTATTGGTTTTGACAATACGCCCATTTCCGAATATTTTTATCCATCACTCAGTACCATCGCCCGTAAAAGCAAACCCATTGGTGAAGAAGCTGCACAATTATTTCTACGTCAAATCAATGAACCTTCGATTGCCAATCATATTATTCTTCCTCCAGAATTAATCGTTCGTCGTTCTTCTGCATTAGCAAATTAGGGAATTTTTCTCTGAAATTTTCAATGCAAACAATTTCAAACGTTTGCATAAGGAATTGTTTGAAAAATGACATTTTTTGTATTTTTAATGCAGTAATATAATTCAATACCTTTCTTTATGTTGTAAGCCCTGTTATTAGTCTTAACTGAGTACAATTAAAATGTGTATAGAAACCTTCTATACATTGAACCTGTTTTGCGGACTCCGTTTAAAACAGGTTCTCTGAAAAACTTTTGCAGGAAAATACATTCTCTTTTACAAAACCCAATACAATGAAATCAAAACATTACGACTATGCTCTTCGGAATCTAATCTGGGGAATATTTGTCTTGCTTTTAAGCTTTACAAATGTTTTTGCCCAAACAAAAAATGTTTCAGGAAGAGTTACAACCGCCGATAGTCAAGAAGGATTACCTGGCGTTTCAATTAGTATCCAAGGCACAAAAGTGGGTACAACATCTGA